>NZ_JAOCEW010000067.1:0-11223 GCF_029841665.1 Stenotrophomonas sp. GD03819 | reverse complement strand
AGTAAAACGTGATGATCAGGTCAGTGTGTGACCGCGTCCGCAGCCTGGAAGGCGGCATCGAACAGGCGCTGTACCGGCGGACCCATTTCCCCGGCCAGCAACGCCAGCAGGAAGAGGCCCAGCAGCAGCGAGACCGGCAGGCCTAGCTGGATCGGGTTCAGCGCCGGGGCGGCCCGGGCCAGCACGCCGAACGCCAGATTCACTGCCAGCATCGCCACGGTCAGCGGGATCGCCAGGGTCAATGCGCCGCGCAGTACGGTCAGCAGGAAGGTCGGGGCGATGCTGAAGAAGGCGTGCGGGTCGGGCAGCGGCGCGCCGATCGGCAGCGCCCGGTAGCTGTCCACCACCAGTGAGATCAGCGCCAGGTGCCCGTTGGCGGTGAAGAACAGCAGGCCGAACAGCAGATAGAACCACTGGCCGATCACGCCCGAGGTGCCGCCACGCAGTGGGTCACTCATCTGCGCGAAGGCCAGGCCGGTGCCTTGGGCAATCAGTTCGCCGGCCATCGCCCCGGCCTCGAACACCAGTCGTAGCAGGAAGCCGATGGACACGCCGATGGCCAGTTCGCGGGCGATGGTCAGGACCGTGGCGGCATCGAAGCCCGTCCAGTCCGGTACTGGCGGCAGCAGCGGCGCCAGCGCGATGGCCAGGGTCCCGGCCAGCACGACGCGCACCCGCGCGGGAACGGCACGGGTGCCGACCATCGGCATGGCCATGGCCACGGCACCGATGCGCAGCATGGTCCACAGCACGGTGCCGATCATGCCGAAGGCCTGCAGGCCGTCGGCTGCCATCTGGGTGGCGGCGTCCATCGAAGCGCGTGTCCTAGCCGATCAGGTGTGGAATGCGCTGGAACAACAGCGTGGTGAACTCCACCAGGTGGCCGATCAGCAGGCTGCCCAGCGCGAACAGCACCGCGGTCAGCGCCGCCGCCTTGGCGACGAAGGCGATGGTCGGTTCGTTGAGCTGGGTCGCGGCCTGCACCACGCCCACCACCACGCCCACCACCAGCACGGTGAGCAGCAGCGGGCCAGCCACCCACAATACGGTGATCAGGCCGCCACGCAGTTCGGTCAAGGCAAGTTCGGGAGACATTCGGATTCCATCTGCTTATGTAGAGTCGAGCCAGGCTCGACTGCCTTTCGATCACGCCGGATTGAAGCTCGCCGCCAACGTGCCCACGGTCAGCACCCAGCCATCCACCAGCACGAACAGCAGGATCTTGAACGGTGCCGACACCAGCATCGGCGACAGCATCATCATGCCCATCGACATCAGCACGCTGGCCACGACCAGGTCGATGATCACGAACGGGATGAAGATCAGGAATCCGATTTCGAAGGCGGTCTTCAGTTCGCTGGTGACGAACGAGGCGACCAGCACCGGGAACGGAATCGCATCGGGGCTGGCGTAGGTGCCGTGCCCGGCGATGCCGGCGAAGGTCATCAGGTCGGTCTCGCGGATCTGCGCAAGCATGAAGGCGCGCAGCGGCGAGGTGGTCAGCGTCCAGGCGGTCTGGAAGTCGATCTCGCCATTGAGATAGGGCGCCATGCCGGTGCTCCAGGCCTTGTCCCAGGTCGGCAGCATGATCATTGCGGTCAGGAACAGCGCCAGGCCCAGCAGCACCTGGTTGGACGGCGTCTGGCCGGTGCCCAATGCCTGGCGCAGCAGGCCCAACACGATGATGATGCGGGTGAACGAGGTCAGCACCAGCAGCATCGACGGGATCAGGGTGATCGCCGTCATCAGCAGCAGGGTCTGCAGCGGCAGGCTGACCGGCGCACCGCCGATTTTGCCGACGTTGATGTCCGGCAGCGGCGTGGTCGGGGCGCCCGGGGCGGCCAAGGCCAGTGCCGGCAACAGGCACAGGGCAAGCATCAGCAGCCACGGCATCAGGGTGGCAAGACGGGTACGGGTGACACGCATGTCAGGGGTCCTTGCGCAGCCGCTGCTGCAGCAGCTGGGCGAAATTCGGCAGGTTCTTGAAGTCCGGCACGCGCACCGGTGCCGGCGGCGGCAGCGGTTCGGGCAGGGTATGCAGGGTGTTGATGCCGCCGGCGGTGACGCCCAGCAGCAGTTGCTGGCCATTGACCTCGACCACCACCACGCGTTCCTTGGCGCCGACACTGAGGCTGGCCACCAGCTTCATGCCTTCGGCCGGGCGGAAGCCGCTGCCGGGCATGCGCTTGAGCAGCCAGCCCAGGCCGACGACCAGGGCCAGCACGGCCAGCAGCGCCAGCACCGCACCGAACAGGCTGGGTGCGGCGGCCGCATGCTGGCCGACCTGCGGGCCAACCGGGGCGGCGGTCTTGCCGACCGCCAGCAGGGTGGAGGCCAGCAGGCTCAACGCAGTCTCCGGATCCGCTCGCTCGGGCTGACCACATCGGTCAGGCGCACGCCGAAGCGGTCATTGATCACCACGACTTCGCCATGGGCGATCAGGGTGCCGTTGACGAACACATCCAGCGATTCGCCGGCGCCGCGTTCCAGTTCCACCACCGAACCCTGGTTGAGCTGCAGCAGGTTGCGGATCGGCAGGCGGGCGCGACCGACTTCCAGCGACAGGGTCACCGGCACGTCCAGGATCACGTCCAGGTTCAGGTCAGGACCGTTCGCCTCATCGGCCTGCAGGCTGCTGAACTGGGCCGGGGTCGGTTCGAGGGCGTCGATATCGTTCATTGCGGGTCTTCCTGGATGACGGGTGCGCGCGGGCGGGTGCCCGGCGGATGGGTAGCGGTGATCTTCACGGCGTTCATGCCGTTGGCGATGCCGAATTCGCCGGTGAACACGGGAATGTTCTCCACGCACAGCGGCACCTGCGGGCTGAGTTCGATCGGCAGGATGTCGCCGACCTTCAGCTGGGTCAGGTCGCGCAGGGTCATGCGCTTGCTGGCCAGTACGCTGGACAGGGTCACCTCGGCGATGTTGAGCTGTTCGCGCAGGGTCTGGCCCCAGCTCTCGTCGCGGTCATTGCGGTCGCTCTGGATGCCGGCGTCGAGCAGCTCGCGGATCGGCTCCAGCATCGAGTACGGCAGGGTCACGTGGATGTCGCCGCCACCGCCGTCGAGCTCGACGTGCAGGCGGCACACCACCACGTACTCGCGCGGCGTCACGATGTTGGCGAAGTGCGGGTTGATTTCCGAGTTGATGTACTCGAAGTCGACATCCATCACCGGTGCCCAGGCTTCGCGAAGGTCGGCGAAGGTCTGCTTCAGCAGCAGGTGGATCACCCGCATTTCGGTGGCGGTGAACTCGCGGCCTTCGATGCGGGTGGGGTAGCGCCCGTCGCCGCCGAAGAAGTTGTCGACGATGGCGAACACCAGGGTCGGTTCGAACACGATCAGGCCGGTACCGCGCAGCGGCTTGAAGCGGATCAGGTTCAGGTTGGTCGGCACATACAGCGAGTGCATGTAGTCGTTGAACTTGATCAGCTCGATGCCGCGCACCGACAGTTCGGCCGAACGGCGGATCAGATTGAACAGGCCGATCCGCCACAGCCGCGCGAAGCGCTCGTGGACCATTTCCAGGGTCGGCATGCGACCACGGATGATGCGGTCCTGGCTGGCGAAGTCGTACGAACGCGCTTCGCCGGACGGCGGTTCCGGATCGGTCTCGACCGCACCACTGTCCACGCCGTGGAGCAGGGCATCAATCTCGTCCTGGGACAGCAGGTCATTCATCGGTGGGCCCTTACTGGGTCACGAAGCTGGTGAACAGCAGATCGTCGGCGCCGTTGCTGCCGGTCTCGGCCTTGAGCACCTTCTGCACTTCGGCCAGCGAGGCGGCCTGCAGCTTCTGCTTGCCGGCGACATCGGCGATCTGGTCGGGGCTGACCTGCGAGAACAGCATCAGCAGGCGCGCGCGGATGGCCGGTGCGTGGGTCTTGATCGCTTCCAGCGCGGTCGGGTCACGGGTCATCAGCTGCACTTCCAGCTGCAGGTAGCGCGGGCCGTCGATGGGGCCGTTGAGGTTGACCACGAAGGCTGGGTCCAGCGCGAAGTACTGCGCCGGTGCCGGGGTGGCGGACTTCTTCGGGGCCTGCGCGGTCTTCTCTTCCGGCTTGGACTGGGTGAAGAACCAGACGCCGCCACCGGCGGCTGCGGCGGCCAGCACGGCCACCAGGGCGGTGATCAGGATCGGACTGCGCGGCTTGGCGGCCTTGTCCTTCTCGGCGGTCTTCTTGGTTTTGTCAGCGGCTGCGGCCACGGGGTGAAGCTCCTGAGGGTTGCTTCACCGGGATATGCAAGGGGTGTGCCGAAGGCGGAGGAGAGGGGTGCGACGGAATTCCGTCGGTGTGCCGGTGGGGCCGTGCGGAGCAGGCTCCGCACCCACCAACGCGATACTGGCTGGTGCCAACCGCCCCGCTCTGGTGGGTGCCGACCTTGGTCGGCATGCCTTTCAGGCGTACGCGTCCAGCAAACCGCGCTGGCGGATCAGCTGGGCCGACGACACACTGCCATCGCCCGGCGACGGTTCTCCGTCACCGGCCATGCCGGCGGCGCCGGATTGCCCCGTCGCATTGCCGTCACCGCCGGGGGCCTGGTGGCCGACATCGGCATGAGCAAGCTGGAAGCCCTGTTCGCCCAGCAGTTCACGCAGCCGTGGCAGGCTGCTTTCCAGTGCCTGGCGCACGTCCACATGCGGGCTGCTGAAGCTGGCGTGCACCTTGTCGCCGTTCAACTGCAGGCGCACGTCGACCGGACCCATGTCGTCCGGACTCAGCCGGATGTGGGCATGGCCGATCTTCTGGTCGGCCAGCCAACCCAGGCGCGCACCGATTGCCTGGTCGAAACCATCGTCGCCGAGCACCGGCTTCGGTGTCGGTTCGCCATTGAAGATGGCATTGCCCGTGGCCAGCGCGGCCTTCAGATCCTGCACAGCCGCGTTGCCCGGTGCATGCAGCAGCGGCGCCGTGGCGCGGTCGCCGATGAGGGTTGCGTCGCTGCCTTCACCGCGCTCGCCGCGCTTGCCGGGCAGCACCAGCTCAGGTAACGGCAGAGTGGTCGCCTGGTCGGCCCCATTGGGGGCTTCGCCTTCGGCGGTGGCCGTAGCGGTCGCCGCTGCTGTGGAGGGCAGGGCTGCTGCGACCGGCAGTGCAGCGGGCGAGGGCAGTGCATTGCCGTCTGCATCGGTGGCCGTCGCCACTGCTGGCAGAGCAGCGGCAGGATCGGCAGGCGTCGGTACCGCCAGTACCAGTCCTGCCAGGCCGAGCGGCGGCCATGGGGCTTCCTCGGTCGTCGCCGAGGCGTCCTTTTCGGCAGCGGGCCTGGCTTGCACCGGGGGCACCGTCGCCGCGGTCTCTTCGGGTACGGCAGCGCTGTCCGGCCTGCGCTCGGCGCTGGACTGGCCATTGCTGTCGGATGCCGCCCCCTGTGCAGGCGACGTGGGCATGTTCGAGGGCCTGGAGGATCCATCGGCGCCCGGCGCACCACCCTGCAGCAGCTGGCTGAAATCCTTGCTGCCCTCACCGCGTGGCGCGCGTGTTGCGCTGCTGCCGGAATTCTGCGGCTGCGCGTTGGCGCTGCCGGCCAATGGCGGGGGCATCACGAGCGGCCTCCCTGCTCGGCGCCGTCCTGGTCTTCGATCTGTACCAGGCGGGCGCGGCGGGCACCGATGTCATCCATCTCGCGCTGGTCGCGGCGGTCCGTCACCACCTTCTCCTGTGCGCGGTAGCTGGCGGCCAGTTGTTCCAGCACGGCCTTGTCACGGCTGGCCAGGATCAGCCGGGCGCGCTCGGCTTCCACCTTCTCGCGGTTGCCATTGACCGTGGCCTGCTGCTGTTCGACCGCACTGTCGAGGCGGTCGAGAAACGCGCGCCGGTTCAGCAGCTGCGCCGGGCTGGTCGCCGCCATCTGCGCATTCGCATACTCCTCGGCGTAGCGGCGCAGTTCGTCCAGTCGCGACAGATGGGTATCGAGCACGCGCTGGCGTTCGGCCAGATCGCGGGCCACCGCGTCCTCGTGTTCCTGGGCCCGCTTAAGCAGGGGATCGATGCGCTTGGACTGGTTCATGGCTTAACTCTCTTGTTCCACCAGGCGCTGCAGCGCCGCCTGGCTGTGCGGGAGATCTGCGGCCTTGGCAACGTCCTGGCCGAGGAACTCCATGATTTCCGGCCAGCGTTCCAGGGCTTCGTCGGTGGCCGCGTCGTTGCCGCGCTGGTAGGCACCGATGGCGATCAGGTCGCGGTTGGCCGAGTAGGCCGAGACCAGTCGCTTCAACTTGCGGATGCGCAGGCGCCACGGCTCGTCGGCGATTTCCGTGACCACACGGCTGACCGACGATTCGACGTCGATGGCCGGGTACAGGCCGCTGTCGGCCACGCGCCGCGAGAGCAGGATGTGGCCGTCGAGGATCGCGCGCGCTGCATCGGCGATCGGATCCTGCGGATCATCGCCTTCGGTCAGCACCGTATAGAACGCGGTGATCGAGCCACGGCCCTTGGCGCCGTTGCCGGCGCGTTCGACCAGTGCCGGCAGCTTGGCGAACACCGACGGTGGGTAACCGCGGGTGGTCGGCGGCTCGCCGACCGACAGACCGATCTCGCGCTGCGCCTGGGCGAAGCGCGTCAGCGAGTCCATCAGCAGCAGCACATTCAGGCCCTGGTCGCGGAACCATTCGGCGATGGCGGTGGCGCGGTAGGCGCCGTGCAGGCGCGCCAGTGGCGGTCGGTCGGCGGGGCTGGCCACCACCACGGCGCGGCGCAGTCCTTCTTCGCCCAGCGTGGTCTCGACGAAATCGCGGACTTCGCGGCCACGTTCACCGATCAGGCCGACCACGATCACGTCGGCGGCGGTGTAGCGGGTCATCATGCCCAGCAGCGTCGACTTACCGACGCCAGAACCAGCGAACAGGCCGACACGCTGGCCGCGGCCGATCGGCAGCAGCGCGTTGATCGCACGCACGCCCACGTCCAGCGGCTGGGTGATCGGTTCACGTGCCAGCGGATTGATCGACATGCCGGCCATGCCTACATGGCCCTCGGCGCGGATCGGGCCCTTGCCGTCCAGCGGCACGCCGTCGCTGTCGATGACGCGGCCGAGCAGGCCTTCGCCCACTTCAACGCCGCCACGGCGTGCGGACGGCACCACCCGCGCATTGGGCAGCAGGCCGTGCAGTTCCGCGCTCGGCATCAGGTAAGTGCGCTCGCCGGCGAAGCCGACCACTTCGGCATCGACCCAGCCACCATCGACCACTTCCACCTTGCAGCTGGCACCCAGCGGCGCTTCGCAGCCGACCGCTTCCAGGGTCAGTCCGACCGCGCGGCGCAGCACGCCTTCGCGGATCAGGCCACGGCCATGGGCGGTATCCACGCGCAGGCCATCGAGCCGACGGGCCAGGCGCAGGTTGCGGGCGATGGCCCAGTCGGCCGGTGGCGGCGTCGGCTGCGGATCGGGGGTCATGCATTGGCTCCGGTCTGGCGGATCACCGCGTCCAGCGCGCCGCGCAGGCGGGCTTCCAGGGTGCCGTCGATGCGCACGGCTTCGGCGTGCACGCGAAGATCGCCGCGGCTGAGGCTGGTGTCTGGCACCAGGCGCTGTTGTGGCGGCAGGCTCAACAGCGGGGCGAGGGCGGCGATGTCGTCCGGGTGCAGTCGCACTTCGACCTCGCGGGTGCTGCCGCCCACCGCGTCGATCGCCTCACCGACCAGCTGTGCCAGCAGTGCCGGGTCAGCTTCGTAGGCGCGGCCGACCAGCGCGCCAGCGATGCGTACCGCCAGTTCGCCCAGTGCGCCGACGACTTCGTTCTCCAGCCGCACCAGCGGTCGGCTGAAGTTGTCGAGGATGCCTTCGATCTGCGCGGCGAGGCGACGCACTTCCGCCTGTCCCTGGCCGTAACCTTCGCTATGGCCGTGCTGGAAGCCTTCCTTCTCGGCGCTGTCCTGGATGGCCTGGATTTCCTCCAGGGTCGGCAGCTGCAGCGGTGGCTCGGGTTCGTGTTCCGGGTCCGGCTCGGTGAGTTCGAACGCATCCTCCTGATCCAGCACCGGGTCGGGCTGGGCCAGCAGGTCCGGGGCAAGCCAGCGCACGACGTTGCTCACAGCATGGCCTCCGCGCTGCCACCAATGGTGACGGCGCCTTCATCGGCCATGCGCTTGACGATGGCCAGGATCTCGCGCTGCGCGCCTTCCACGTCGGACAGGCGCACCGGGCCACGGGCTTCCATGTCTTCCAGCAGGATCTCGGCCGCGCGCTGCGACATGTTGCGGGTGATCTTGTCGCGCACCTTGATGTCGGCACCGCGCAGGGCCAGGCCCAGGCGCTCGCCGCTCACTTCGCGCAGCACCAGCTGCATCTCGCGGTCGTCCAGATCCACCAGGTCGTCGAACACGAACATCAGGTCCTGGATGCGGTTGCTCAACGGCGCATCGATGCGGGCGATTTCGCCCAGGATCGCCTGGTCCTGGCCGCTGTCCATGAAGTTCAGGATGTTGGCCGCGCACTGCACGCCGCCGATGTTGGACGACTTCAGGTTCTGGTTGCCGGCGAACTGGCGCTCCATGATCTCGTTGAGTTCATTGAGTGCGTTCGGCGGAATGCCGTCGAGCGTGGCGATGCGCAGCAGCACGTCCACGCGGGTGCGGTCCGGCAGCAGCTTCAGCGCGTCGGCGGCCTGGTCGGTTTCCAGGTGCGCCATCACGATGGCGATGATCTGCGGGTGCTCGTTGCGCACCAGATCGGCCACCGCGCGCGGGTCCATCCACTTCAGCGCGTCCAGCCCGGTGGTGTTGCGGCCGAGCAGGATGCGGTCGATCAGGTTGCCGGCCTTCTCGCTGCCCAGCGCCTGCACCAGCATGTTGCGGATGTAGTCGTCCGAGCCCACGCCCAGCGAGGTCTTCGAGCCCAGTTCCTGGCCGAACTGGTCCATCACCCGTTCCACCTGTTCGCGGGTGATGTCGGTCATGGTGGCCATGGCGATGCCGATCTTCTGCACCTCCTTGGGTTCCATGTGGCGCAGCACTTCGGCTGCATCCAGCTCACCCAGAGACAGCAGCAGCACGGCCGCGCGCTGCACGCCGGTCAGTTGTGCCTCAGTCATTGGCCACCCAGCCCTTGACCACCTGGGCCACGCGCTTGGAGTCGGTCTTCACGGCTTCACGCGCCATCCGCAGTCGTTCCTCATATGAATCCACCGGCAGGGCCAGTGCATCCGGCCCGCCCAGGCTGGCCCGGTCGGCGCCCAGCGCCGGCAGCGGCATGCCATCGTCATCGACCAGCTGCACGTCCGCGGTGTGCGGTTCCAGTGCCTGTTCGTCGTTCTTCCTGTTCTGGCCGGTGATCGCACGCAATGCCGGGCGCAGCACGCCGAACAGCAATGCCAGCACCACCACGGCGCCCAGCAGCATGCGGCCGGCATCGTGCACCCACGGCAGCTCCCACCAGGCCGGGCCTTCGACCGGCGTGGTATCACGCACGAACGGGGCGTTCATCACCGACACGGTATCGCCACGCTCGGCATTGAAACCGACGGCCTGCTTGACCAGTGCCTCGACGCGGGTCAATTCGGCGGCCGACAGCGGCTGCGGGCTGACCTTGCCGTTGGCGCCGGCGCGCGGCACGTTGTCCACCAGGACCGCCACCGAGACGCGCTTGATGCGGCCCGCCGGCTGACGGGTGTGCTGCAGGGTGCGGTCCAGCTCGTAGTTGCGGGTCGCGTTCTTGCTGCTTTCGGTCGGCGCCTGCGCGGTGGCCGGCGCGGCCTGCTGGCCCGGCGGGCTGTTGCTGGTCGCGCCCGGCACGCCCTGCGGGCCCGGGGTGCTGGTGGTGTTCTCGCTCATCTGCTCGCTGCGCAGCTTCTGCGGTTCGCCGTTGTAGAGCTCACGGGCTTCCTCGGTTACCGAGAAATCCATGTCCACGCTCACTTCCGGGTTGACGCGGCCGGGGCCGGTCATCGGCTCCAGCAGCTCGCGGATGCGCTGGTTGAACGAGGTTTCCTGGCGGCGCACCTGTTCGAACTGGGCAGCGTTGACCGCCGCCTCACTGTTCGGGTCGCTGACGCTGAGCATGCGCCCGCTCTGGTCGACCACGGTCACCCGTTCCGGGGCGAGATCCGGGATGCTGGCCGCGACCATGTGCACGATGGCGTCCACCTGGCTGCGTTCCAGCTGCTGGCCGCCACGCAGTTCCAGGGTCACCGAGGCGCTGGCCACGTCACGCTGGCGGGTGAAGGCGCTGGGCTTGGGAATGGCCAGGTGCACGCGCGAATCGCGCACCGGGCGCAGCGTGTTGATGGTGCGCGACAGCTCGGTTTCCAGCGCATGCTGGTAGCGCGCGCTTTCGACGAACTGGCTGACGCCGAAGCCCGGGTCGCGCTCCATCAGCTCGAAGCCGAGCTTGCCGCTGTCGGTCAGGCCGGAGCCGGCCAGCTTCAGGCGCGCGTCGTGCAGGTTCTTTTCCGGCACGGTGATGCCACCGGTGGCCGGGTCGAGCGCGAACGGAATCTGCGCGGCGCGCAGCAGGTCGGTCGCTTCAGCGGTCGCCTTCTGGTCCAGGCCGGTGTACAGCGGGACCATGCCCGGCTTCTGCGACCAGAAGAACACGGACAGGCCTGCCGCCACCGCCACCGCGATCATCGCCATCAGGCCCAGCCGACGGGTGATCTGCAGACTCTGCAGGCGGTCGAACCATTGCCCGGCCTTTTCGGCGTTCAGGCTGTCCTTGGAGAGCGTCAGTGCCATGCGTCTCTATTCCTTACAGCGGCATGTTCATCACGTCCTGGTAAGCCTGGACGAGACGGTTGCGGACTTCCACGGTGGCGCGGAAGGCGATCTGGGACTGCTGCGAGGCGACCATCACCTTGGCGAGGTCGGCGCTGGGGTCGCCCATTTCGAAGGCTTTGGCGAGGGCGCCGGATTTCTGTTGCGCATCGTTGACGCCGGCAATCGCACCACGCAGGGTTTCGGTGAAGCTGGGCGGCTGGGCCTGCGGCGCGTCCAGCACCGTGCCCGGCAGGGCGTTGCTGCGCGGCGTTTCGCCCAGCGGGTTGAGCGCCGGCTGCCCCATCTGGGTCTGATAGGAGCGGATCTGCGAAAGGATCGAAGTGACGGAGTGGGACATCTGCAACGGTTCCAGAAACAGGGATGGGGTTGTCTGCTGGAGCCAGTGCAAGTGCCGTGCCGAAACCGGTTTTCGATTCAGTGAGGTGAGGGTGTGGGTGTGCTGGCAGGGCTGCGCCCTGCACCCGCCGAAGCAACCGCAAAGGCCGGAGCAACGGCAGACGCTGGCT
>NZ_JAOCEW010000066.1:0-12212 GCF_029841665.1 Stenotrophomonas sp. GD03819 | reverse complement strand
AGATCGACGACGCGCCCGCCGATCACCACCTGCTGCAGGCGCAATCCGGCATCCAGTACCACCAGGTCGGCACGGGCGTCGGGCGCAATGCGACCGCGATCATCCAGGCCCAGGTAATCGGCGGGGAAGGTGGACACGCGATGCGAGGCATCGGCCAGTTCCAGTCCCACACGCACCAGGTTGCGCAGCGCCTGGTCCATGGTCAGTGCGCTGCCGGCCAGCGAACCGGTGGCCAGGCGCACGCAGCCGCCGCACTTGTGCACGCGCTGTTCGCCCAGGGCGTACTCGCCATCGGGCATGCCGGTGGCGGCGGTGGCGTCGGTCACCGCGTACAAGCGCGGGATCGCGCGCGCGGCCAGGCGGATCACGCCGGGATGGATGTGCTGCAGGTCGGGAATGATCTCGGCGTACTGCGCATGTGCCAGCGCCGCCGCGGCGATGCCAGGCCGGTAGTGGTCGACGCCGGTCATGCCGTTGAACAGATGGGTGAAGCCGGAAGCCCCGGCCTGCAGCGCAGCAACACCTTCTTCGTAAGTGCCAGCGCTGTGGCCAAGCTGCACACGGATGCCCATTGCCGAAAGCGCGGGAATCAGCGCGGTGTGCTCGCCGATTTCCGGCGCCAGTGTCATCACCCGGATCGGTGCAAGTGCATGCAGTTCCTGCACCAGCGCCAGCGTCGCCTCGATGGTGCGGTTGGGTTGCGCGCCCAGGCGCTGCGGGCTGATGAACGGCCCTTCCAGATGTACGCCGGCAATGCAGGCGGCGTCGGCATCGGGCGCTGCCATGGTCGCGGCCACGCCGTGCAGCGCGTGCTCGATCTCATCCAGGCCGGCGGTCATGGTGGTCGCCAGCAGTGTGGTGGTACCGAAGCGCAGGTGGGTGCGGGCGATGGTGCGGGCCACGTCGCCGCCCTGCATCAGGTCGACGCCGGCCGCACCATGCACGTGCAGGTCGATGAAGCCGGGCAGGATCACCGGCAGCTGCAGGTCGTCAGCGCCGCTGTGGTCGTCCACCTGCAGCTGGCGGATGTGCGAATCGAAGTGGACGTGGCCACGCCGCCAACCCAGCGGCGTGAGGATGCGGCCATGCAGGGTGCGGGTGTCGGTCATGCAGTGGGCTCGGCGATGATCACCTCGATGCCCAGCCGCTGCAGCCCTTCACGGGTTGCGTCGTCGATGCCGGCGTCGGTGATGATGGCGTGGATCTGATCGAGAAGTGCGATGCGGTGCAGGCTGACGCGGCCGAACTTGGAGGCGTCGGTCAGCACCACGATGCGGCGCGCGCGCTCGACCATGCGGTGGTTGAGGCGGGCTTCGGCTTCATCGTGGGTGGTCAGTCCGAACTGCAGGTCCAGGCCGTCCACGCCCAGGAACAGGGTGTCGAAGCTGTAGGAGTTGAGGCTGGCTTCGGCCTGGCTGCCCTGCAGCGACAACGACTGCTGGCGCAGCAGTCCACCGGTCAGCAGCACGTTGATGCCGGGCGCGTTGGCCAGTTCCCAGGCGATGTTCAACCCATTGGTCATCACCGTCACGTCGCGCTGGGTGCGCAAGTGACGGGCCAGGGTCATCGTGGTCGAGCCGGAGTCGATGATGATGTTGTCACCGGGCCGCACCAGGCGCGCGGCACACGCGCCGATCGATTCCTTCAGCGGCAGGTTCAGTGCGTCCTTTTCGTGGATGTCCTGTTCCTGCGGCGGCGTGCGTACCAGCGTGGCGCCACCGTGGGTACGGTTGGCCAGGCCTTGCGATTCGAAGTGGGTCAGGTCGGCACGGATGGTCACCGCCGACACGCCGAAGCGCTCGACCAGATCGGCCACCTGCACCGAGCCGTGCTCGATCAGCAGCTGCAGGATCTGTTGCCGGCGGGAGCGGGTGTTGCGCATGGCCATTCTCGGTGTCGCGGGGAAAGGTAGAGATTAGCCGTTCGCAGCAACGGCGGCAGCCGCGTCTGCGTGATGCGTGCGGGTTCCGGCCTGGTTGGCGCTGCACGCACGGGCGTACTCGCCCAGGCACAGGCCGACGCGATGCCGTGCCAGCGCGGTAGGCGTATTGGCCAGGGTGCCCTCGCGCACGGCGCGGTACTGCTCCGGCAGGTACTGGCTGAGCAGTACCAGCGGCGGCGCGTGCTGTTCCAGGTTGGTGAACAGGGTCTGCACCGCCTGCACCAGCGCGGGCTCGCCCCAGTAGTAGCGGCAGCGGTCGCTGAAGGAATAGCTGCGCAGCAGGCGCAGCGCTGCCTCATCGCCCTGGTAGTAGGACTGCCAGTACTTCGGCTGCGCCACCATCACTTCATCCAGCACCTGCGGCAGGCGCGAGCACTGTGCGGCCGGCAGCAGTTCGGCCTCGATCGCGGCCAGCGCGAACAGCGCTTCGCGGTAGGCGAAGGTCGCCGCCGGGCCGACCTTGAGGATGGCGAAGTGGTCGCGCACCAAGGCGTGCAGGCCACTTTCGCGCTGGTAGTCGGTGGAATGCGCTTCGAACACGATGCGCGGCTGCTGTTCGAGGAAGTCGGCCAGCGTGCTGGCGGCGGCCGGGTCGTACTCGTGCACACTGCTGTGGTCGAAGTCCACGCCCGGTTGCACCACCATGGCGATCACGCGCTGCCACGCATCGCGCAGCTGCGGCGTATCGAACGCCTGCTGATGAATCGCCAGGGTCTGCGCCGCAGCAGCGGGCGTGGTCACCTGCAGGCCTTCGGCCAGCGAGGCTTCGCCACCGGGAATCGGTACTTCGGTACCGATCACGTAGACCGGCGGCGGCAGGCCATGATCGGCGGCGGTGCGTTCGGCGATCTCGGCCAGCTCGGCCGAGCGCGCGGCGACGATGGCGTCGGGCAGCGGCACCGGGTCATCGGCGCAGGACATGCTGCAATCCAAGTGGATCTTGTGGAAACCGGCGGCGACGTAGGCTTCGATCAGCACGCGCGCGTGGGTCATCGCTTCGGCAGCCGGGCGCTTCTGCCAGGCATTCGGGCCGAGGTGGTCGCCACCCAGGATCAGCCGCTCGCGCGGGAAACCTTCTTCATCGGCCAGCGTGCTGACGTAATCGCGGTACTGCGGCGGAGTCATCCCGGTGTAGCCGCCGAACTGGTCGACCTGGTTGGAGGTGGCCTCGATCAGCAGCACGGTGCCGTGCGCCAGCGCCACGTGCATGGCCGCACGCAGCACCTGCTCGTTGCTGCAGCAGACGCTGTACAGGCCGACGTTGGCACCGGCGCGGTGGGAGGCAAGCAGGGTCTGCAACGGGGACATGGTCAGGCTCCGGTCAATCAGGAAAACGAGGGTTGGCAGGCGAGCAGGGCGGCACCACGTGCGCCACCGGCATCGCCGAAGCGCGGCGGCACGATCGGCGGAACCTGCACGCCGTTGAACAGATGAGCGGCGATGGCTGCCGGCAGCTGCTGGTACAGCGGCGCGTACTGCGAGAGGCCACCGCCGAGCACGATCACGTGCGGGTCCAGCGCCAGCACCAGCGCGGCCAGGCTGTGGCCAAGCAGATCGCGGTGGATGTCCAGCGCCTTGCGCGCATGTACATCGCCGGCTTCGGCCAGGGCGATCACGGCGCTGGCGTCCGCGGCACTGCCACCGAGGTGGCGCTCGATCATTGCCAGCCCGCTGCCGGACACGTAGCGCTCCACGCAGCCCTGCAGGCCACAGGCGCAGTCGATCAGCGGCAGGCCATGTCGCTGCAGCAGGTGGCCGGGCACGCTCCAGTGGCCCCATTCGCCGGCCAGGCCGTTGAAGCCGGATAGCAGGCGGCCCTGCAGGCAGAAGCCGCCGCCGGCACCAGTGCCGAGAATGGCGCCGAACATGCTGGGGTAGCCGTCGGCGGCCCCGCCATGCGCTTCCGACAGGGCAAAGCACTGCAGGTCGTTGCCGAAGTGCAGCGGGCTTTGCAGGCGTGCCTGCAGATCCTGCGCCACGCATTGGCCGGTCAGTGCCGGCACGTTCGCGCTGAGCTGGCGGCCGCTGCGGCGGTCGCGCACGCCGGGCAGGGCGATGCCGATGGCGGCATCACCGCGGCCCAGCGCCGCATCGGCCTCGGCCACCAGCGCCACCACCGCCTCCAGGAAGCCGTCGTAGTCACCCTGTGGGGTGGCCACGCGGCGGCGCCAGGTGACCTGCATCGCCGCATCGCACGCCACCAGCTCGATCTTGGTGCCGCCGATGTCGATGCCGTAGCAGGCGTGGGCGATCAGCTCAGCCATGGTGGATGGTGACGCCCTTGACGACGCGGTTGACGGTGCCGTCCGGGAACGGGTTGTCCGGGGTCAGGCCCAGCGCGGCCGAGCGCTGCAGCGCTAACAGCTGCGCGAAGCCCAGCCACACCGGTGCCAGCCACGGATCGTCCAGTGCCGGCACGGTGAGGGTGTATTCGTCGTCGGCGCCGATGTCCGAATGCGGGCCGATCGCCAGTACCTGGCCGGCCACGCCATCGCGGCGCAGTTCTTCCAGCAGGTCCTGTTCGTAGCGGCGCGCCAGCGGCTGCACGCTGCGCAGCACCACCACCAGGGTGTTGCCGTCCAGCGTCGACTTCGGGCCATGGCGGAAGCCCAGCGGTGTGTTGGCCAGCGCCAGCACGCGGCCGGCGGTCAGCTCCAGCACCTTCAGCGCGCACTCGCGCGCCAGCGCTTCCAGCGGGCCGCTGCCGAGGTAGATGATGCGGTTGAACGGGCGCTGCGCCAGCACCGCCACCGGTGCATCCCACTGCGCCTGGCCTTCGCGGGCCAGCGCGGCGATCTGCTTCAGGCGCGCCACGCGCGCATCCCACGGCGAACGATCGAACACGGTCAGTGCGGCCAGCAGCATGCAGGTCAGGCTGCTGGTCATGGCGAAGGCGCGATCGCAGCTGGCCGACGGCATCAGCAGCGTGCAGGTATCGGCACGGCCGGCACCACGACGGGCGAGTTCGCCATCGGCGTTGCAGGTGATGTCGAGGAAGCGTGCCTCATCCACATCGGCGCGCACGCGGTCCACCGCGGCCACGCTTTCCGGACTGGAACCACTGCGGCCAAACGAGACCAGCAGGGTGGGGCGGTCGCGCTGCAGGTACAGCGCCGGATGGGTCAGCAGGCTGGTGGTGTGCACCACGCGCACCTCGGCCGGCCACTGCGCGTTGATCGCATCGGCCACCATCTCGGCGATGAAGCCGGAGCTGCCGGCGCCGGTGAACAGCACGCGCTGGTTGGGATCGTTGAGGCTGCCGCCGAGGAAGGCCTGCAGGCGGTCGCGGGCACGCGACAGATCCTGGGCGAGGACTTCCCACAGCGCTGGCTGCTGGGCGATTTCGGTAGCGGTATCGGCTCCGCCAAGGCGCTGCCAGGCGGACACATCGGAAAGCAGGGTGACGTCCATTCGGAGGTTCCAGTTGGGCCAGCGCACCATCTGCGTTTTCTTTCGAAATGTCAAACATCGAAAGTAAAAAGAAAGAAAATGACGCGATGACTTTTCCCGCTGCCGGGCGCTCGGGAAAACGAAAGAACGGGGCGAATGCCGTATCGCACAATGCTTAACAGGCAGCTGCAATCGATTACACAAAGTATTGCGACGCAACAACTTTCGTTTCAACGGAATATATCTTCCTTTTTCCTTTCAATTTGTTGACATCTTTCGAATCGCTGCCCTAGAGTCGGCCCAACCGCTTTCGAAACGCCCGGTGAACGGGTTGGGAGTCCGTGTGGAAATCTGCGTTCGTCGCTCGCCGCTGATGCTGGCTCTGTTGCCGGCATTGATGTTGGCGTCCATGCCGGCCCAGGCCGAGCCGGTCGGCAACCTGCGTTCGGTTGCCGCCAGCGCCAGCCGCGACGGCGTGCAGGGCTGGGACCTGCAGACCGACAAGGGCGCGCGCCTCCGCATCGAACTGCCGGCCACCGACATCATCCGCGTGCAGGCAGGCCGCAACGGCACGCTGACCGGCGCCGGCGACAAGGCCGCGCCGATCGTACTGCCGCAGCCCAAGGCCAACGTGCAGGCGAAGCTGGAAGAAGACGCGCAGGAAATCCGCGTGCGGACCGAGTCCCTGGTGCTGCATGTACAGCGGCAGCCGCTGCGCATGCGCCTGGAACGGCTGGACAACGGCCAGCCCACCGCGCTGTGGCAGGAACTGCAGCCGCTGGACCTGGATGCCACGCAGAGCGTGCAGGTGCTGTCCTCGCAGGCCGATGAGGGCTACTTCGGTGGCGGCCAGCAGAACGGCCGCTACCAGTTCAAGGGCCGCGAGCTGGAGGTGTCCTATTCCGGCGGCTGGGAAGAGGGCGACCGCCCCAGCCCTGCACCGATGCTGCTGAGCAGCCGTGGCTGGGGCATGCTGCGCAATACCTGGAGCGATGGCAGCTACGATCTGCGCGAGGCCGACCAGTCCACGCTGCTGCATCGCGAAGACCGCTTCGATGCCTATTACTTCGTCGGCGCCGACCTGCCGAAACTGATCGAGCGCTACACCCAGCTGACTGGCCGCCCGAACATGGTCGCGCGCTGGGCGCTGTCCTACGGCGACGCCGATTGCTACAACGATGGCGACAACAGCAAGAAGCCCGGCACCGTGCCCGAAGGCTGGAGCGACGGCCCGACCGGCACCACCCCCGATGTGATCGACAGCGTGGCCAAGCAGTACCGCGCCCACGACATGCCCGGTGGCTGGATCCTGCCCAACGACGGCTACGGCTGCGGTTACAAGCAGTTGCCGGAAACCGTGAAGGGGCTGGCCGGCTACGGTTTCCGCACCGGACTGTGGACCGAGAACGGCGTCGACAAGATCGCCTGGGAAGTGGGCAAGGCCGGCAGCCGCGTGCAGAAGCTGGACGTGGCCTGGACCGGCAAGGGCTACCAGTTCGCGATGGACGCCAACCGCCAGGCGTTCAACGGCATCCTCGACAATTCCGATTCGCGCCCGTTCCTGTGGACGGTGATGGGCTGGGCCGGCATCCAGCGCTATGCCGTGGCCTGGACCGGCGACCAGAGCAGCAGCTGGGACTACATCCGCTGGCACGTGCCGACCCTGGTCGGTTCCGGCCTGTCCGGCATGGCCTATGCCAGCGGCGACGTCGATGCGATCTTCGGCGGCAGCGCCGAGACCTTCACCCGCGACCTGCAGTGGAAGGCGTTCACGCCGGTACTGATGGGCATGAGCGGCTGGTCGTCGAACGCACGCAAGCATCCGTGGTGGTACGACGAGCCCTACCGCAGCATCAACCGCGATTACCTGAAGTTGAAGATGCGCCTGACCCCGTACATGTACGGCCTGGTGCACGAGGCCGCGCAGACCGGCGCACCACCGGTGCGTGGCCTGATGTGGGACAACCCGCGCGACCCGCACGCGCAGGATGAAACCTACAAGTACCAGTTCCTGCTTGGCCGCGATCTGCTGGTGGCGCCGGTGTACCGCAGCCAGGCGGCCAGCCGTGGCTGGCGCCGCGATATCCACCTGCCGGCCGGCGGCTGGATCGACTACTGGGACGGCCGCCGCGTGCAGGCCGGCGCCGACGGCCGCCAGCTCGACCGCCAGGTGGACCTGGCCACGCTGCCGGTGTTCGTGCGTGCCGGAGCGATCCTGCCGATGTACCCGTCGATGCTGTTCGACGGTGAGAAGCCGCTCGATGAAGTGACCTTCGACCTGTACCCGCAGGGCGAGTCGCACTACACGCTGTACGAAGACGATGGCAACACGCGCCGCTACCAGCAGGGCGAGTCGAGCACGCAGGTGATCCGCGTGCAGGCGCCAGCGCAGGGCAGTGGCCCGGTGCAGGTGCAGATCGATGCGGTGCAGGGCCAGTACAACGGCCAGCTGCCGCAGCGCCGCTACGGCCTGCGCGTGCTCAGCCGCCAGGCGCCGCGTGCGGTGCAGGCCGCTGGCCGCGCGCTGCCGGCGCTGGCTGATGCCGCTGCGTTCAACGCTGCTGCTGAAGGCTGGTACTTCGATGCCGCCGAACGACGCGGCACGCTGCATGTGCGCACCGCCAGCCAGGACATCCGCCAGCCCCTGCAACTGCAGCTGGACTTCGCGGTCGCCGCCGCCGCTGCCGACGACGCCTATCCGGCCGCGCCGGTGCTCGGCCGCGAACTGCCGGCCGACAGCCTGCTGGTGGTCAACCGCCCGGCCGAAGAGCCCGGCCACGCGCTGGAAAACGCCTTCGATGATGACCCGGGTACCTGGTTCCGCAGTGTGCGCAACCAGGCCGTGCGCACCGGTGCGCATGAATGGGTGATCGGGTTCGGCGAGCGCAGGATGATCGATGGCATCGACATCGCGCCGCGCAACGACAAGAACTGGAAGCACGGCCAGGTACGCGATTACGAGGTCTACCTGGGCGACAGCAACGGCGAGTGGGGCGAGCCGATCGCGCGTGGCCGCCTGCAGTTGAAGGAAGGCGTGCAGCGCATCGACTTCCCGGCCCATGCCGGCCGCCTGCTGCGCTTCCGCGTGTTGAGCGTGCAGAACCCGGAAGGCGACGGTGCCAGCAGCACCGATCCGATGGTCACCGCCGCTCAGGGCAGTGCCCGCGCCTTCGATGCGCTGCAGCCGCGCGACGTCGGCCCGATCGCACTGTCCACCTTCCACATCCTCGAACACCAGGAACCGGAGCGACCGGCCCGGCAGCGCTATCTCTCCGAGCTGCCGGTGCCGGCCGCGCTGGCCAGCCAGGTGCGCGCCGACCAGTCGTTCCGTGGCGATGCCGGCATGCGCATGAACGGCCTGCAGTTCCGCCGTGGCCTGGGCGTCGGCGCCAACAGCCGCATCGACCTGCGCCTGCAGGGCGGCTGGCACCTGCTGCGTGCCGACCTCGGCATCGACGACGCCTGCCGCAGCGCCGGTGGCCTGCAGTTCCAGGTCTGGGGTGACAACCGCCTGTTGTACGACAGCGGCCTGGTGAAGGCACCCGGCGTGGTCAAGCCGGAGCTGGACATCCGTGGCCTTTCCACCCTGAGCCTGCGCACGCTGGGTGCGCAGGGCAGTCAACCCGCCCAGGTCTGCGCCAACTGGGCCAATGCCGTACTGATCGGCCAGGAGGGCGACTCCGCCAGCATCGTCGCCCCATGACCCCCTCGTAACACCGCTCCTCCCCCGCCCATTCCGACTACGGCCCTCATGGCCGTGGCCCGGGAGCGTTTTGCCCGCCGAACGCCCACGCGCTCACTCAGTTGCGCCGCACCCCTGCCAGGAGAGAACCCCGATGTTGCCCGTCCGCCACCACCGCCCCCCCTGTCGCTCGATCGCTCCGCTGACGCTGGCCATCGCCGGCGCGCTGTTCTCGATTGCCGCTCCCGCCGTTGCCCAGGAGAGCAAGGACAACGCCACCGACCTGGCCCGCATCGAGGTCACCGGCTCCAACATCCGCCGCACCGACGTTGAAACCGCCTCGCCGGTGCAGGTGATCAGCAAGCAGGACATCCAGAACATGGGTGCGCGCACGCTGTTGCAGGTGCTCGACAACCTGCCTGCCGCACGTCCGGCGCAGCAGGATGCGCGTTCGTTGTTCACCGGTTCCGACGGTGCCTCGCAGGCCAACCTGCGCGGCCTCGGTGCCCAGGGAACGCTGGTGCTGCTGAATGGTCGTCGCCTGTCGTACTACGGTGCACCGGCCGGCTTCCAGACCCAGTTCGTCAACATCGACGCGATCCCGGCTGCGGCCATCGAACGCATGGAAGTGCTGACCGACGGCGCTTCGGCGGTGTACGGCACCGACGCGGTGGCCGGCGTGATCAACGTGATCACCAAGCGCAACTTCCAGGGCGCCGAGGTCAGCTTCACCAACGACACCTCCTCGCGCATCGACTCCTACGGCGAGCGCCAGGCCAGCATCACCGCCGGCTTCGGTGACCTGGCCGAGAACCGCTTCAACATCTACGGTGCGGTCAACATGTACCGCCGCGACGCGATTCCGCTGAGCGATTTCTACGACAAGCGGCCCGACCAGTACTACGTCAACAATCCGAACTATCTCAACAACCTGCGCCTGGGCGTGGGCAGCAAGCCGGGTGAATTCAATCCGGGCACTTACTTCGCCTTCGATCCGGTCACCGGCCGCCGCGTGCAGGAAGCCGCGCCGGGCTGCAAGAACGTGCTGACCAGTGAAGCGGCCGGTCCGCGTTGCGTCTGGGAAACCTGGATGAACAACGAGATCGATGCCGGCGCCAAGTCCGAGCGCAATACCGCCTACCTCAACGGCACTTTCCTGGTGGGTGACAGCACCGAGATCTTCGCCGAGGCGACCTACACCGACATCGACCTGCGCGCCAACGGCGGCACGCCGCGCACCTACGGCACCACCACCGGCAACCCGACCAGCTGGTTCTCGCGCAACACCGGCAACACCGTCAACCAGTTCCTGTACCCGTTCCTGGGCCCGAACAACGAGTACAACCACGCCAGCCCGCAGATGAAGGCAATGATGGGCGGCGTGGTCGGCCTGAACTACCTGCTGCAGGATGCCGGCCCGAACTACTTTGGCCAGCGCAATACCGACAAGAGCTACCGCGTGCTGGCCGGTGCGCGTGGCAACCGGGGTGACTGGAACTGGGAGACCGCCTTCGCCAGTGCCGGCACCCACTCCACCACGTACCAGACGATCAACGTCAACATCAAGGGCTTCGAGAAGGCGTTCGGCCCGTACTCGGTCGATCCGACCACCGGCCGCGTGATCATCTCCGACCACCCGGCATACAAGTTCGGTGAGATCAGCGAAGCCAACGCTGCATTGATCCGTGAAGCGTTCCCGACCTTCGACATCCAGTCGTGGACCCGTCTGCACACCTTGGACGGCAAGATCGAAGGTCCGCTGTTCCAGCTGCCGGCCGGTGAAATGCGCGCCGCGTTCGGCTTCAACGCCAGCCGCGAAACCTTCTACACCCCGGGCAACGCGGATGCAGCCAACGGCCTGATCTCCCAGCAGGGTGGTTCCTGGTTCGACGGCAAGCGCAACACCTACGCGCTGTTTGCCGAGACCGTGGCACCGATCACCGACAAGCTGGAACTGGATGCGGCGGTGCGCGTGGACAAGTACCCGAACTTCAGCGCCAACGTCGCGCCGAAGATCGGCTTCAAGTACCAGGCGTTCGACCAGCTGATGCTGCGCGGTACCTACTCGACCGGTTTCCGTGCACCGAGCCTGGCCGAATCCGGCAACGGCGGCGTGTTCGCGCAGCTGGGTGGCTACCGCGACGAGCTGCGCTGCAACGAGACCAACGCCATCGCCAACCTGCTGCTGCGCTCGCAGCGTCCGGGCGATGTCGACCTGGGCAAGAACCTGCTGAACGTGGATTGCAGCCGCACCGTGGCCCGCATGACCCAGCCGAACAAGAACCTGAAACCGGAGAAGGCCAAGATCGCCACCCTCGGCTTCGTCTATGAGCCGGCGACCTGGCTGTCGGTGTCGGCCGACTACTGGTTCATCTATCGCGACAATGAAATCGTCGCGCCGGACTACCGCCGCATGGAAGACATCATCTCCTCGTCGCGCTCGCCGATCACCGACAGTGACCGCGCCAACCTGGCGCAGCTGGCGGCGATGTGTGCCGACCCGGCCAGTGGCGTGAGCTGCCCGTCGGTGCTGCCGGGCTACTCCGCCGGCAACGTGGCCAGCGTGGTGGGCCAGTACAAGAACCGTGGCAAGACGCTGATCGACGGCTTCGACATCGATGCACGCAGCCGCTTCTCGCTGGGTGACTGGGGCAACCTGAACATCGGCCTGGCCGCCACCATCGCCAACCGCAACCGCTTCTACATGGATGAAGCCAACGGCTGGTACTACGGCGACGTGGTGGGCTACTACAACAACCCGCGCCTGCGTGCCACGCTCAATGCCGACTGGACCTACAAGCAGGTCACCACCAGCATGTTCGTCAACTATGTGGGTGGCACCAAGTGGGCCACCGACCAGATCGACGAAGAGAGCAACAACAAGGAAACCTGCACCGGCGGCTACCTGGCCCTGCAGAAGAGCAAGTGCGACGGCGCACCGTCGTGGTGGACCGCCAACATGAGCGTCACCTGGCGCCCGGATGATGCGTGGAACCTGAGCTTCACCGTCAAGAACCTGTTCAACCGCCTGCCGTTCTACGATCCGAACAGCTTCCTGGGTGACTCCAGTGACTACGCCACCATCTTCGGCCGTGGTTACAGTGTGACCATCGGCTACCGGTTCAAGTAATTCCGTTTGCGTGACCTGGCGTGCCGGCTGCGGCACCCTCATCGAGGAGCCGTCCGATTTCCAGATCG
>NZ_JAOCEW010000065.1:0-13253 GCF_029841665.1 Stenotrophomonas sp. GD03819 | reverse complement strand
TTCGCCGCACTTGCCCTCGGCCGATTTCTTGTCGCCGGTCTTGGCCTTGGCGCCTGCCGCTGCACCGGCGGCCTTGCCCTTGTCGGCGCCGCACTTGCCTTCGGCACTCTTGCCGTCGGCACCACATTTGCCTTCGGCGTGCTTGGTCGCGTCGGCGGCCATCCTGGTATCTGCTGCCTTGGCATCGGTGCTGGCCTTGGCTGCCTGGCCGGCCACCAGATAGCCCTGGGCCAGGTCGCTCATGCTCAGCGCCGAGGCACTGGCGGTCATGCCCAGGCCGGCGGCCAGGGCGGTAGCAGTCAGCAGGGACAGGGTCTTGTTGGAACTGCTCATCGGTCGTGCTCCTGGGTGGTGTGGGCGGGTGCCCGGGTGGCCGGCAGGGATGCCGGTGGAAACGATGGTGCAGCGATCCTACTCAACGAATCCTCGCCAAGACCTCAAATTTTCGTGAGGTTTGTTACAGAAGCATCCGGGAGGTTCGCACCGGGCAGGCCCGGCGCCCACAACGCGGGTGGAACGCCCAGAAACAGGAAGGCCGCTGTCACCAGGACAGCGGCCACCTTGGAGTCGACTCCGGTGTTGCAGTGCAGCGTCAGGGCTGGCCGGTGCTGGAGGTTTCGTCGCGCTTCTCGCGCGGCGGCAGCGGCTGCTCGCCGTGCACCAGGAACCACACGTTCTCGGCGATGTTGGTGGCGTGGTCACCCACGCGCTCCAGGTTCTTGGCCATGAACAACAGGTGCGTGCACGGGGTGATGTTGCGTGGGTCTTCCATCATGTAGGTCAGCAGCTCGCGGAACAGCGCGGTGTACTGCGCGTCCAGGCGGGCATCGTCCTCGCGCAGTGCCAGTGCGGCGTCGGCGTCGTTGTCGCGGTAGGCGGCAATGGCGCGGCGCACCTGCTGCGCGGCCAGGCGGCCCAGTGCGCGCAGGCCCTGGATCTGCGGCAGCGGCGGCACCTTGCCCAGTGCGATCGAGCGCTTGGCGACGTTGGCCGCATAGTCGCCGATGCGTTCGATGTCGGCGGGGATGCGCAGGCCGGCGAGGATCTCGCGCAGGTCGCGCGCCATCGGGCCACGCAGCGCCAGGCGCATCACGTCGTGGCTGATCTGCTGCTCAAGCGCATCGATCGCTTCGTCGTTGGCGATGATGCGATGGGCGGCGTTCTCGTCGCGCTTCTCGATCACGTCCATCGCCGCTTCGAGCTGGGCGACGGCCATCTCGCCCATGCGCACGATTTCGGCCACCAGGCGCTGCTGCTCTTCGTCGTAGCTCTTGACGATGTGGTCGTTGGGAAGATTCATGGTCTGCAATCCGGGTAGAGCCAGGCCATGCCTGGCTGGAACATGTGGCGAAGGAACAGCGTCGATCAGCCGAAGCGACCGGTGATGTAGTCCTCGGTCTGCCGCTGCGACGGCTGCGAGAAGATCACTTCGGTGCGGTCGTGCTCGATCAGGTCACCCAGGTACATGAAGGCGGTGTAGTCGGACACGCGCGCGGCCTGCTGCATGTTGTGGGTGACGATCACGATCGTGTACTCATGCTTGAGCTCTTCCACCAGCTGCTCGATGCGGCTGGTCGAGATCGGATCCAGCGCCGAGGTCGGCTCGTCCAGCAGCAGCACCGACGGGCGCAGGGCCACGGCACGGGCGATGCACAGACGCTGCTGCTGGCCACCGGACAGGCCCAGGGCGCTCTGCCCCAGCTTGTCCTTCACTTCGTCCCACAGCGCGCCCTGGCGCAGCGCCTGCTCGACACGGTCGGCCATGTCGGCCTTGCTCAGCTTCTCGTGGTGGCGGATGCCGTAGGCCACGTTCTCGAAGATGGTCATCGGGAACGGCACCGGCTTCTGGAACACCATGCCGACCTTGCTGCGCAGGCGGTTCATCGGGTACTTCGGCGACAGGATGTTCTCGCCGTCCAGCAGTACTTCACCGCGCGCTTCCAGCTTCGGGTACAGCGCGTAGATGCGGTTGAAGATGCGCAGCAGGGTCGACTTGCCGCAACCGGAGGGACCGATCAGCGCGGTTACGCGCTTTTCCGGAATCTCCAGGTTGATGCCCTTCAGGGCGTGGAACTTGTCGTAGTAGAAGTCCAGGCCACGCGCAGCCAGCTTCACCGGCGACGGCGTGTGCAGGCTCTCGTGCGAGGACGGCACGGCGATGCGCTGCATCGGCACGGCGTTGGAAAGGTCGTTCATGGCGTTATCCACGGAAAGGTCAGTCATGGGAGATACGGTTGCGCAGCAGGATGCCGCGGGCGGCAAGGCTGACCAGCAACACGAAGACAGTCAGCACCAGGGCACCGGCCCAGGCCAGCACCTGCCAGGATTCATACGGGCTGCCGGCGAACTGGTTCATCACCACCGGCACCGAGGCCATCGGCTGGAAGATGTTGTTGTTCCAGTACTGGTTGCCGAAGGCGGTGAACAGCAGCGGCGCGGTCTCGCCGGAAATGCGGGCCAGCGCCAGCAGGATGCCGGTGATGATGCCGGCCGATGCACTGCGGTACAGCACCTGCACGATCACCTTCCACTGCGGGATACCCAGCGACAGGGCCGCCTCACGCATCTGCGAGGGCACCAGGCGCAGCAT
The DNA here is from genome assembly GCF_029841665.1 of Stenotrophomonas sp. GD03819. Lineage (NCBI taxonomy): Bacteria > Pseudomonadati > Pseudomonadota > Gammaproteobacteria > Lysobacterales > Lysobacteraceae > Stenotrophomonas > Stenotrophomonas sp. GD03819. The sequence goes on along the minus strand of NZ_JAOCEW010000065.1, from coordinate 10,663 downwards.
CTCGTCGGTGGTACGCACCACCACCGGCAGCACGATGAAGGCCAGTGACAGGGCACCGGCGAACGCCGAGAAGTTGCCGCCGGTCTGCATCACGTACAGGGTGTAGACGAACAGGCCGAGCACGATCGATGGCGCCGACAGCAGGATGTCGTTGACGAAGCGGACCACGGTGCCGGCCTTGCGGGCGTTGCCGTACTCGGCCAGCCAGGTGCCGGCCAGCACGCCCAGCGGGGTGCCGATGCCGATCGCCAGCGCGCACATCACCGCGCTGCCGAAGAAGGCGTTGGCGAGGCCGCCTTCCTGCATCGGCGGCGGCGTCATCCTGGTGAACAGATCCCAGTTGATGCCAGCCATGCCCTTGGAGGCCAGGGTGAACAGGATCCAGCCCAGGAAGAACAGGCCGAACAGGGCGGTGGCGCAGGAGGCAGTGATCGCAACGACGTTGCCGATGCGACGGCGCAGGTACAGCGAATCAGCGGTGGTGGACATCAGTTGCCCTCCTTGCGGGACAGGCGCATCAGCATCAGTCGGGCAATGGCCAGCACCACGAAGGTGACGATGAAGAGGACGAAGCCGAGCAGCAGCAGGGCCGAGCGGTAGGTTTCAGTGGCTTCGCCGAAATCGTTGGCGATCAGCGCGGCGATGGTGGTGCCCGGTTCCAGCAGCGACGGCGACAGGCGCACGCTGTTGCCGATCACGAAGGCCACCGCCATCGTCTCGCCCAGAGCGCGGCCGAGGCCGAGGAAGATGCCGCCGATCACCGCCGAGCGGGTGTAGGGCAGGACGATGTCCCAGCTCACTTCCCACTTGGTGGAACCCAGCGCGTAGGCCGATTCCTTCAGGCGGGTCGGCACGGTCAGGAACACTTCGCGCATCACCGAGGAGATGAACGGAATGACCATGATGGCCAGCACGAAACCGGCGGTAAGCATGCCGATGCCCAGCGGCGGGCCCTGGAACATCGGGCCGATGATCGGCCATTCGCCCAGGGTTTCGTTGAGGAACGGGGTGACGTACTCGGTCATCACCGGCACCAGTACGAACAGGCCCCACATGCCGTAGATGATCGAGGGGATGCCGGCCAGCAGTTCGATGGCGGTACCGACCGGGCCGCGCAGCCAGCGCGGCGCGACTTCGGTGAGGAAGAAGGCGATGCCGAAGCTGACCGGCACGGCGATGACCATCGCGATGAGCGCGGTGACCAGGGTGCCGTAGATCGGGGCGAGGGCACCGAACTTGTTTTCAACCGGATTCCAGTCGGCGGAGAAGAAGAAGCTCAGGCCCTGCATCTGCAGGGCGTGACGGCCGCCCCACAGCATCGACAGCGCGGCGCAGGCCAGGGCGATCAGGACGAAGATGACGGTGCCGACCAGCACCCATCGGAACAGTTTGTCGTTGCGGGCATCACGCGCATCACGCGTGGACGGGGCGGCTACAGGCTGGGCGATGGCATTCATGGGGACGGCAGGGCCAGGAAGGGGCGGGGCGGCACGGCGTGGAAGAGGCGGTGCCCGCGCGGGGCGGGCACCGTCGTGTCCATCACTTCAGGTCGGTCGCCCAGTAGGCCTCGATCTGCTTGACCAGTTCGGCCGGCAGCGGCACGTAGTGCAGCTCGTTGGCTTGGGTCTGGCCGTTCTCGAAGGCCCACTTGAAGAAGGCCAGGGTGTCCTGGTTGCGCTTGGCATCCTTCGGCGTCTTCTGCATCAGCATGAAGTTGGTGGCGGTGATCGGCCACGCCTGCTCGCCCGGGGCGTTGGTGATGACCAGGTTGAAGTCCTTGGCGCTGGCCCAGTCGGCGCTGGCGGCCGCAGCGGCGAAGGTTTCCGCGCTGGGCTCGACCCAGTTTCCGGCCGCGTTCTGCATGGCGGTGTACGGCATGCCGTTCTGCAGCGCGTAGGCCAGTTCGACGTAGCCGATCGAGCCCTTGATCTGCTTCACGTAGGAAGCAACGCCTTCGTTGCCCTTGCCACCGACGCCGTCCGGCCACTGCACCGAGGTGCCCTCGCCAACCTTGCTCTTCCACTCCGGGCTGACCTTGGACAGGTAGTTGGAGAAGTTGAAGGTGGTACCCGAACCGTCCGAACGGTGGACCAGGGTGATCTTGCCGTCCGGCAGCTTCACGCCCGGGTTGGCGGCGACGATGGCCGGGTCGTTCCAGGTCTTGACCTTGCCCAGGAAGATGTCGGCAAGCAGGGCGCCGCTCAGGCGCAGCTTGCCGGCTTCCAGGCCTTCGATGTTGACCACCGGCACCACGCCGCCGATGGCGGACGGGAACTGCGCCAGGCCGGCCTGGGCCAGCTCTTCGCTGCTCAGCGGCTTGTCGGAGGAACCGAAGTCGACGGTGCCGGCCTTGATCTGGGCGATACCGCCGCCCGAGCCGATCGACTGGTAGTTGATCTTGGCACCGGTGCTGGCGTTGTAGTCAGCCGACCACTTGGAGACCAGCGGGAAGATGAAGGATGCGCCGGCACCGGACACTTCGGCGGTCACCTTGGCACCGGCAGCGGCCGGGGCCGCGGCACCGTCGGCAGCCGGCTGCTGCGCGGCCTGCTTGTCGCCACCGCAGGCCGACAGGCCCAGGGCGATGGCCAGGGAAAGGGCGGCAAGGCCGGCCGAGTGCAGTTTCATGGTCACTCCATAGCGGGGTAGAGCCGACGGTGTCGGCGGATGCGGCTATGAAATGATGTTTTTGTTACAGCCGTATTACGACCATGACAGAGGTGTCCTGGATCACGTTCTGACAAGGGTTTCACGGGGTTGGCCGGCCCCTGGCAGGAGCCCTGAGACCCCGGATCTGCGCATCGATATGACGGCCTGGGCGCTGGGTAGAGTCGAGCCATACTCGACTGCTCCCTGTCCTCGGCAGCTGCGGACCGTTGGTCTGCACGCTCCAGCACCCAGCCGAGCATGGGCTCGGCTCTACAGAGCCTGGTGCACCCCAAAAACAAGAAGAGCGCGAGATCTCGAGGATCTCGCGCCCGGGTTGGGATCGGCGGGGGAGAGAGGACCCGCCGATCCCGTTCCTGCGGGGGAACGCGATTGCTTACTTCAGGTTCTGCGACCAGTAGGTCTCGATCTGGCGGACCAGACTGTCCGGCAGCGGCACGTAGTCCAGCTGGCGGGCCTGGGCGTCGCCGCTCTTGTAGACCCAGCGGAAGAACTCCTGGGTGGCCTTGCCGTTGGCAGCATTCTTCGGCTTCTTGTGCACCAGGATGAAGTTGGTGGCGGTGATCGGCCAGGACTCGGCGCCCGGGGCGTTGGTCATCACCAGGTAGAAGTCCTTGGCGCTGGCCCAGTCGGCGCTGGCGGCAGCAGCGGCGAACGAGGCGTCGCTCGGCTGCACGAACTTGCCGGCGGCGTTCTTCATCGCGGTGTACGACAGCTTGTTCTGCAGCGCGTAGGACAGTTCGACGTAGCCGATGCCGCCCTTGATCTGCTTCACGTAGGCAGCAACGCCTTCATTGCCCTTGCCGCCGATGCCGGCGGGCCACTGGACCGAGGTGCCTTCACCGACCGAGGTCTTCCATTCCGGGCTGACCTTGGACAGGTAGTTGACGAAGTTGAAGGTGGTGCCCGAACCATCCGAGCGGTGCACGACGGTGATCTTGGCACTCGGCAGGGTCACGCCTGGGTTCAGTGCGGCGATGGCCGGGTCGTTCCAGGTCTTGATCTTGCCCAGGAAGATGTTGGCCAGCACGGTGCCGTCCAGCTTCAGTGCGCCCGGCGCGATGCCGGCCACGTTGACCACCGGCACCACGCCGCCGATCACCGACGGGAACTGTGCCAGGCCCGAAGCCGCCAGCTCTTCCGGCTTCAGCGGGGCGTCGGAGGAGCCGAAATCAACGGTCTTGGCCTTGATCTGCGCAATGCCGCCGCCGGAACCGATCGACTGGTAGTTGACCTTGTTGCTGGTGGCAGCGTTGTAGTCGGCCGACCACTTCGACATCACCGGGTAGATGAACGAGGCGCCCGCGCCGGTGATTTCAGCGGCGTTGGCGGCGAACACGGACGACGCTGCGAAGACGGCAACGGCAACGCGCGACTTGAAGGCGTGGATCACGGGGTGGCTCCTGGGTTGATTGGGATGCGGGGTTACCCGCCCGGCGCACATTCCATAACGGTTCGATGACAGCGCAGGGACCGTTGTATGACGCATCCGTTACAACGCTGGCGGGCGGCCACGCCGCCGTGTGCGTGAAGGTTTCGCGCCAAGGGTGAGCGTGCCGCGGGCCGACCGGGACGTTGCATGCCGGTGCCGCTCTATATGTCGGGGATGGGGTCGGTGGGCGCAGCTGCCGCGCATTCCGCAGCGATGCCGCGTCATCCGCACGAAACCAGGGAGGCGGGCGAAGGCGGTGCGGCGACCTGCTGGCGTATCGGTGCGGATAAAACACGCCATATGCCGCAAGGAATCCACAAGCATGTGGCCACAAATGAGTCGTACGCGTGACCGCACGAAGAAATCTGTGGTTGGTGCTCAATCTGTCATTCGGCTGTCATGGTTTTAACGGAACGTTCGCAAAACGCTTGACCGGCCTGCCGGCGTGGCGTTCTGCCCAAGCCATTCCAACCCTCTGGAGAAATCCAAAATGCGTTCCCATTTGCTCGCCGCCGCGGTCGTTGCAAGCCTCGGTCTGGTTTCCGCCGACGCCTTCGCAGCCCCCGCCAGCTCGGGCGTATCCCAGGCACAGTTGCAGCAGCTGCAGGCACAGATTGCTGCGCTGCAGGCCCAGGTCCAGCAGTTGCAGAACGATTCGCAGGCGCTGCAGGCGCAGTCCGACGCGCAGTCCGAAGTGAACATCACCCAGGCGCAGGCCCTGGAAGGTGCGCAGAAGACCCAGACCAGCGTCGACAAGCTGGCCAAGCTGGTCAATGACAACAAGATCGGCGGTCGCATGTTCTTCGACCTGACCAACATCGACAAGACCAGCAACGGCAAGGACACCGCCGCCAGCGGCACCGGTCTGGACGTCAAGCGCTTCTACCTGACCGTCGATCACAAGTTCAACGACATCTGGTCCGCCAACCTGACCACCGACTTCCAGTACAGCTCGGCCATCGGCAACACCGAACTGTTCGTCAAGAAGGCCTACGTACAGGGCAGCTTCGACCCGGCCTTCAACCTGCGCGTCGGTGCCGCCGACATGCCGTGGATCCCGTACGTCGAGAAGTTCTACGGCATGCGCTATGTCGAGAACACCCTGACCGACCGCCTGAAGTACGGCAACTCGTCCGACTGGGGCCTGCACGGCTTCGGCAACCTGGGCAACAACTTCAACTACGCCGTCTCGGTGGTGTCCGGCGCCGGTTACAAGAACCCGACCCGCAGCAAGGGCATGGACGTGGAAGGCCGCGCGGCCTATACCCCGAACGAGAACTTCGTGGTTGCCGTCGGTGGCTACAGCGGCAAGCTGGGCAAGGAAACCGACATCCAGAGCGCCGAGAACACCTACACCCGCGCCAATGCGATGGTGGCCTACGCCAGCAGCGACTTCCGCGTCGGTGGCGAGTACTTCCAGGCCAAGAACCTCAACAACGTGATGACCGTTGCCACCGACAAGACCAGCGGCTGGTCGGTGTGGGGCAGCGTGCGCGTCACCGACGGCGGCATCAACGTGTTCGGTCGTTACGATGACACCGACGTCAGCAAGACCCTGGACCCGACCCTGAGCGACAAGTACTGGAACGTCGGTGTCGAGTTCCCGGTCATGAAGAACCTCAAGCTGTCGACCGTGTACAAGTACACGCACCTGGCCAACGCCAGCGACAAGAAGAACGACAAGACCAAGGAATTCGGCGTCTGGGGCGACCTGTCGTTCTGATGTCCTGACGCACCCTTGTCTACAAGCAAAGACGGCGGGCCCTGTGCCCGCCGTCTTTGTTTTGTCACACCACGAACGCGGTCACGCCTCGGCCGTGGTCTTTTCCTTGAACCGGCACAGGTCGGCGATCACGCAGCCCGGGCAATCCGGCTTGCGCGCCTTGCACACATAACGCCCGTGCAGGATCAGCCAGTGATGCGCGTCGAGCAGGAACTCGGCCGGAATCACCTTCACCAGTTTGTCTTCCACTTCACGCACGTTCTTGCCTGGCGCCAGGCCGGTGCGGTTGGATACGCGGAAGATATGCGTGTCCACCGCCATCACCGGCTCGCCGAATGCAGTGTTGAGCACCACGTTGGCGGTCTTGCGTCCAACGCCTGGCAGCGCTTCCAGTTCATCGCGATCGCGCGGCACTTCACCGCCGTGCTTCTCCAGCAGGATCGCACAGGTGGCGATCACGTTCTTCGCCTTGGCGTTGAACAGGCCGATGGTGGCGATGTACTGCTTCAGCCCGTCCTCGCCGAGTGCGAGGATCTTCGCCGGCGTGTTGGCGACCGGGAACAGACGGCGCGTGGCCTTGTTGACGCCGACGTCGGTGGCCTGCGCCGACAGCGCGACCGCCACCAGCAGCTCGAACGGCGAGCTGTACTCCAGTTCGGTCTTCGGGTGTGGATTGAGTTCGCGCAGGCGGGTGAACATTTCCACCACGTCGGCGCGCGGCATCGTGCCGCCACGCCGCGCCGGGGCGCGTGCGGTCTTCTTCAGGGTGGCCATTACTGCTCCTTGCCGCTGGCGCGGGCCTTGGCCCGGGCGAGGATGGCGGCGGCTGCGGCGGGCAGGGCGGGTTTCACGTCCGGCGCCGGGGCCGGCGTACGGCGCGCATCGCGCTCGGCTTCGCGCCGTGCCAGCCGCACCGCACGCGCACGGTAGCGTTCGCGTGCGGCCCAGGCCGTATGCAATTGCTGCTGCGCCTGCTGCAGGCGTCGCGGAAGGTCCGGGTGACCGGGCAGCAGCTGTTCGTCGCCGGCGCGGGCGACGTAGTCCATCAGGCCTGCCTGCAGGGCACCATCGAGATCGTCTGCCTGGACCCGGGCGAACAGCTGCGCGGGGTTGGGTCGGGATGCCATGGCGTCAGCGGTTCTGGAAGGCCGGCGGACGGCGCTGCAGGAACGCGCTGGTGCCTTCGCGCATGTCCTCGGTGGCGAACAGCAGGCCGAACTGCGCGCTTTCGTACTCCAGCCCTGCCTCCAGGCTGCATTCGCCACCCACGTGCACGGCATCCAGCAGGCCACGCAGGGCCAGCGGCGCCGAGCGCGCCAACTGGCGGGCGACATCCTGCACACGGTTGTCCAGCGCGTCGGCAGGCACCACCTCGTTGACGATGCCCAGTTCCAGCGCACGCGCGGCGTTGATCGGTGCACCCAGCAGGCACAGCTCCAGGGTGGCGGCGCGGCCGCACAGGCGCAGCAGGCGCTGGCTGCCGCCGAAGCCGGGAATCAGGCCGAGGTTGATCTCCGGCTGCCCGACCTTGGCCGTATCGGCAGCGATGCGCAGGTGGCAGGCCATGGCCAGCTCCAGCCCGCCGCCCAGGGCGAAGCCGTTCACGCGCGCGATCACCGGCTTGGGCATGCGCTCGATCTGGCGCATCAGGGCCTGGCCGAGCAGGGAGAAATCACGTCCCTGAACCGCACTGAGTGTGTTCATCTCGGTGATGTCGGCTCCGGCCACGAACGCCTTCGGACCGGCACCGGTCAGCACCACCACGCGCACGTCCGGGTCGGCAGCGGCGGCGCTGAATGCCTCGGCCAGCGCCTGCAGGGTCGCGGCATTCAAGGCGTTGAGCTTGTCCGGGCGCTGGACGGTCACGGTGCGGATGGCGCCGTCGTCGGCGACAGCGATCAGGGCATCGGCCACGGGAAAACTCCTGAAACGTTAAAAAAAAGTGAGATTGAACTCCGCCAACGCAGACGGGTCTTAGCCTGCATCGTGAGTAGCGGTTACACGTTGTGCCCGTTATCCTAACCCGTCGCCTCAGGGCGGCGCAGAACGTCCCTGAGTTACCACCCCTGGAGAACTGTTTGATGAAGTTGCGTTCTATCGCGGTCGCCGTCGCGGCCCTGGCCCTGACGGGCAATGCCTTCGCCCAGGACGTCTCGTCCGAAAAGGGCAAGCTGAGCTACTACTTCGGTTACGACTACGGCAACAACCTGGCGGAGCTGACCGGTCGTGGTGAGCAGCTGGACATCAACTCGGTGGTGAAGGGTCTGCAGGACGCCTACGCCAAGAAGCAGCCGGCGATCACCGCCGACCAGCTGAAGCCGGCCGTTGAAGCGTTCCAGAAGCGCGAGCAGGGCCGTGCCCAGGCTGCCAAGGCCGAGTACGAAAAGGCTGCTGCCGAAAACAAGACCAAGAGCGATCAGTTCATCGCGGCGAACAAGGCCAAGGCCGGCGTGCAGTCCCTGCCGAGCGGCGTCCAGTACCGCGTGATCGAAGCCGGCAAGGGCGCCAAGCCGACCCAGGCCAGCACCGTGCAGCTGGAAGTGGCCGGTCCGTTCCCGTACGGCCAGCGCCCGACCGAAGCCCGCCCGGCCCAGCAGATTCCGTCGATCAAGGTCAGCGACGTCGAAATGAAGGCCATGCGCGAGACCCTGCTGCAGATGCCGGCAGGCTCGAAGTGGGAAGTCACCCTGCCGCCGGACCAGGCCTACGGTGCCGACCCGCGCACCCCGTTCCCGCCGAACGTGGCTGTGCAGTTCGAGATCAAGCTGGTCAGCGTCAAGTAAATCGAAGCCGTAAACGAAACGCGCCGGTGATTCCACCGGCGCGTTTTTGTTTGCGCGGAGCGCGACGGTGCCACGCACCGCATCTGCACCCCGCGCAAATTCAGCCCGATCGCGCTACTGTTGCCGGGTGCAAACAATGGAAGAAACGGCGCGTGTTGTCGCAAGTCCCTGCATCGGAGTGTGCACGCTGGATCCGGACCGGCAATGCACCGGCTGCGGGCGGCACATCGATGAAATCGCACGGTGGTCGTCGATGAGCAACGAGGAGCGCAGCCGCATCCTGCATCGCGTGCAACCCCTGCGTGAACAGCTGCAGCAATCACTGCGCGGCTCGCTGGCCGATCACGAACGCTTGATGCGCGCGCTGCATCCACTGGCCGAGCCGCCGGCCGGCGACGGCTGGAACCGCAGCGAACTGAGTGACCTGCTGCCGCCGGGGCCACCTGTGGAAGCCGCCGTACTGGCCGGCATCGTGCCGCGCGCCAATGGCGCACAGGTCATCCTTACCCGTCGCACCGAAACCCTGCGCCAGCATGGTGGCCAGGTCGGCTTCCCCGGCGGGCGCACCGAACCCGATGACCGCGACGCACTGGCGGCCGCGCTGCGCGAGAGCCAGGAAGAAATCGCACTGGCGCCCGGCCAGGTGCAGGCGCTGGGCTATCTCGATCCCTTTGTGACGATCACCGGCTACCGGGTCACGCCGGTGGTGGCCGTGGTCGATCCGGACTTCGTACCGGTGCCGCAGCCCAGCGAAGTGGCCGAGGTGTTCGAGGTGCCGCTGGATTACCTGATGGCCGCAGACAACCTGCGCCAGGTCGAAATCAATCACCGTGGCCGCATCCGCCACGTCCTTGAGTACGGCTGGCCCGGCCAGCGTATCTGGGGCGCGACCGCCGCCATTCTCTACAACCTGCGTCGCCGCCTGGAGCAAGTGCAATGAAGCCGATCGATCCGCCGTGGACCACCCTGGTCGATGTCGCCACCCTGGCCGCCGCGTTGGGCGAGGGCGTGCGCGTGGTCGACGCGCGCGCCACCGCCAGCACCGCCTTACGCGTGGTCGATGCGCGGTCCTCGCTGGCCGACCCGCAGGCGGGTAGCGGCCAGTATCTGGCGGGGCATGTTCCGGGCGCGGTGTATGCCGACCTCAATCGGGATCTGTCGGATCTGACCCGCAGCGGCCACGGCCGTCATCCACTGCCGGACAGCGATGCCTTCGCCGCGAAGCTCGGCCAGTGGGGTATTGGTCCCGACACCCAGGTGGTGGTCTACGACGGCAGTGACGGCAGCATGGCCGCCTCGCGCCTGTGGTGGCTGCTGCGCCTGATCGGGCACCGCAAGGTCGCCGTGCTCGACGGCGGCATCGCCGCTTGGCAGGCCGCAGGGCACCCCTTGGCGACGGGGCAGGATGAGGTGACCGCGCTGCCGGCTTACCCGGGCCGTTTCGACACCACCCAGATTGCCAATGCCGACGAAATCAGCGCACGCCTGAAGCACGCGCCGGGCTGGCTGGTCGACGCACGCGCGGGCGAACGCTTCCGCGGCGAAGTCGAGCCGCTGGACCCGGTCGCCGGCCACGTGCCGGGAGCGGTCAACCGCCCGTTTGCGTTGAACGTTGCCGACGGCCGCCTGCGCGACGCACAGGAACTGCGCGCCGAACTGCAGGGCGTAATCGGCAACCGCGACCCGCAGCAGGTGGTGCTGATGTGCGGCTCCGGCGTGACCGCCTGCCACCTGTTGCTGGCGATGGAAAGCGCGGGCCTGAGCGGCGCACGCATCTATGCCGATTCCTGGAGCGGGTGGGTCAGCGACAGCAGCCGCCCGGTGGCAACCGGCGCCTGAGCGATCCGAGCAAAAAGCAGTCGAGCGCGGAGCCTCTCCAGAGCCGAGCGGCCGGCTCCACGCGCATGGCGATGCGTTCAAATCATCGGCGCCCGCAGGTCATGGAGCGCGGCTCGACTCTACAAAGGCACCCTCCGATCGATCCGACTCCGTGCCGACCAACGGTCGGCACCCACCAACAGCGGCAGAAATCTGTCGAAGGCGGGGTGGGTCCGGTTG
>NZ_JAOCEW010000064.1:0-14546 GCF_029841665.1 Stenotrophomonas sp. GD03819 | reverse complement strand
CACAGCCACGAGGGGCTGCGCCGTTGGCTGGAAATTCAGTACCGCTTGATCCCCGGCACCGTGCAACCTTCAATCTGCGCATGCGCCGACACCGCATTTTCCTCCTCGCCCCGCGCCAGGCGCGACTGCTCGATCGTCGCCCAGTGCCGCCGGCACAGCGGCCCCGTCTTCGAGCCCAGATCCACCGCCTTGCGCGCGAACGTCTCCGCCTGCGCCCACTGCCCCTGCAGCAGCGCCAGTTCGGCACGTTCCTGCAGTACCGCCGGGTCGCCGGCGACGATTTCCAGCGCGTGGTCCAGGCTGCTGGCGGCACCGGCCAGGTCGTTCGCCTGGCGTTGCGCCTGCGCGGTCACCCGCAGGTCTTCCACCTGCGAATCACGCAGCGGCTGCACCGACAGCTCCTTGTCATCAGGACCTGCGGCCGCATCCACCGCAGCCAGGCGCTGTGCCGGCGTAGTGGTATCCACCGGCGTGACCACCGGCGGCGCACTGGTCACGCAGGCGGCCAGGGCCAGGCTGAGGCCGGTCAGGGCCAGGGGCTGCAGCAGGGATCGCATGTTCATCGGCATCATCGGCTCGGGGGAGGAGTGGCGGCGGCGGGAGCCGCGGCAGGTTCGGCAGGCGCTTCCGGCTTGCGGTCCAGGCCGAACCAGCTGCGCCAGCCACCGCCCTCGCCTTCGGCACCCTGCCCGTCCGGCGACACCGCCGGCGCGCACGGTGCATAGGCCGGTGCATAGCCCACCACGAACGGGAAACGACGCGCGCCCGGGCAGCCTTCATCCGTGCTGTTGAGTCCGGTGGGCGCCACCGACTGCCAGTCCAGGCCCTTGTTGCTGACCCTCAGCGGAGCACTCGGCAGGCGCTGGAAGATACCCGACCAGACCCGCATCGCGCCGGTGGCACCGTACAGGCCGGCCTGCTCGTTCTGGTCGTTGCCGATCCAGATCACCGCCAGATGATCGCCGGTGTAACCGGCGTACCAGCTGTCGCGACCATCGTTGGTGGTACCGGTCTTGCCGGCCGGCTGCAGGCGGCCGAGGCCATCAGCGTTGAGCCGCTGCGCGGTGCCGCTGGCAACCACCTGCTGCAGGCCGACACTGATCAGGTTGGCGGCAATCGAGTCGCCCTCCTGCGCCGGTGCCGGGGTCTTGTCGTAACGCTTGAGCAGCTTGCCCTGCGGATCAAGCACGCCACGCACCGCATGCAGCGGTTGGATCTCGCCACCGGACGCGAGGAACTGGTACAGCTGTGCCATCGCGTACGGGCTCTGGTCGGTCGAGCCGAGGATCACCGCCGGGTTGGCCTCGGCCTTGATGCCGGCCAGTACGTGGATCAGCTGGGTCACGCGCTCGGGGCCGACCTGCATGCCCACGCGCACCGTGGCCTGGTTGTAGGAATGCGCCAACGCATCGATCAGGCGCACCGTGCCGTGGCTGCGGTTGTCCGCGTTGCCCGGGTTCCAGTTGCGGCCACGGCCGAGCTGCACCGTCACCGGCGAATCGTCGACCCAGCTGGCCAGCGAGTAGCGGTCCGGCTGCGCCAGCGCCAGCAGGTAGACGAACGGCTTCAGCAGCGAGCCGACCGGACGCTGTGCTTCGATCGCTCGATTGAAGCCGACCTCGGACACCTCACGGCTGCCGATGACCGCCAGCACGTCACCGTTGTGCACGTCGGTCAGCACCATGCCGGCCTGCAGTTCGGGGCGGCGCTTGCTTTCCAGCGACTTGATGGTGCGGGTCACCGCGCCTTCGGCATAGGCCTGCGCGGACGGCGACATGCCGGTCATCACGCTCAGGCCGGCGCCCTGCAGCGCCGATTCCGGATAGTCGTGGCCCAGCTGGCGGCGGACCAGATCGACATAGGCGGGGAAGCGGTTGGCGGCAACCAGGCCCGGCGTCTTGGGCACGCCCAGCGGGGCCTTCAACGCACGTTGGTACTCGGCGTCATCGATCAGCGTGGCTTCGTGCAGTTTGCCCAGCACGAAGTTGCGGCGATCCAGCGCACGTTCTGGATTGCGACGCGGGTCGTAGAAGGACGGGCCCTTGACCAGCCCGATCAGCAGCGCGATCTGCTCGGTCTCCAGCGACTGCAGGTCGCGGCCGAACCAGAACTCGGCACCGGACGACATGCCATGGATCGCCTGGCTGCCACGCTGGCCCAGGTACACCTGGTTGAGGTAGGCCTCGAAGATGGTGCGCTTGTCGTAGCGCGCTTCCATGATCAGCGCGTACAGCACTTCGTTGAATTTGCGGGTGACCGTTTGTTCCTTGCCGATGCCGAGCAGGCCGCTGCGGGCCAACTGCTGGGTCAGCGTGGAGGCGCCCTGGCGGCTCTGGCCACCGGAGCGAATGGTCACCCACACCGCGCGCGCAATGCCGGACAGGTCGATGCCGTGGTGGCGGTTGAAGTCCTTGTCCTCCACCGCCTGCAGGCCGGTCACCAGCAGGTCCGGCGCCTCGTCCATGCGGATCAGGCGGCGTTCTTCCTGCTTCTGGCCGTACAGGGTCGCGATGCGGGCCGGGTCAAGGCGCGCAGCCTTCAACGCCTTGCGGTTGTCGGCGTCGCGCAGCGAGGCGACCGCACCATCGGCCAGCGACAGCTCGAGCCGGCGCGGGGCAACCCGGCCATCGACGTCGTTGTAGCCGCGGCTGGAGATGACGAAGCGCCCGCCGTTCACCGCATAGGTGGCCGGCTCCTTGCCCTGGCCGTCATCGCGGTAGGCGGAGGCGGCCAGCTCGGTCTTCAGCGTGGACGCATCCATCGCCTTGCCGGGGGTGAGCACCAGCGGGCGCGCATAGACACGCGTCGGGATCTGCCAGCGCAGCTCACCGAAACGCTGGGTCACCTGCTGGTTCAGGTACAGCGTATAGGGAATGAGGAAACCCAATCCCAACGCGACCGCAGCCATGCTCCAGGTGATCAGGCGACGCCGCCACAGCGGGCCGTTGTCCTGCTGGTCGTCGTCGTCGAAATCGTCGATGTCGTCGGAATCGTAGCGTCGGGGCACGGGAATGCGAGAATGTAGGGTCTGGCGAGTCTACCCCAGCCGCTGCGGCTGGCGGATTCTCCCGGGTTCCCCTGCTTAAGCTGGAGTTGCAACCGGATGGCGATGTCCCTGGCCGAGATCCGATACCTGATCAACCGCCTCACGGGCCTGGCCCGCCGGAGCCTGGCCAGCCTGCGTACCCGTGGGTGGCGGGCGACCTGGCAGCGCATCCGCGTGCATACCCAGCGCGCCGTTCCCGCGCCGCGAACGCCGCTGTTCCTGCCGCCGGCACAGGATTTCGCCCCCTTCACGGTGCCGTTCAGCGAGACGCCGGAAGTGAGCATCGTCATCCCGGTCTATAACCACGCCGGCCACACCCTGGCCTGCCTGCGCGCCCTGGCGGCACATCCGCCGCTGGCCGCGTGCGAGATCCTGGTAGTGGATGACGGCAGCAGCGACACCACCGTGCAGTGGATGCCGCAGGTAGCCGGACTGCGCTACGAAGTGCGCGAGCAAAACGGCGGCTTCATCGAGGCCTGCAACGATGGCGTGTCGCGCGCACGCGGCCGCTACGTGGTGCTGCTCAACAACGATACGGTGCCGCAGCCGGGCTGGCTCGACGCTCTGCTGGACACGTTCGCCAGCACGCCCGGCGCCGGCCTGGTCGGCAGCCAGCTGCTGTACCCGGATGGCCGCCTGCAGGAATCAGGGGGGGTGATCTTCGCCAACGGCAGCGGCTGGAGCTATGGCCGTTTCGAGGCCGCGGACGACCCGCGTTTTGCCAGCCTGCGCGACGTCGACTACTGCTCCGGTGCGGCGCTGATGCTGCCGCGCGCCCTCTGGCAGCAGCTGGATGGCTTCGATACCCGCTACAAGCCGGCCTACTACGAGGACACCGACCTGGCCTTCCGCGTGCGTGCACAGGGCCTGCGCGTGCTGGTTCAGCCGGCCAGCCGGGTGATCCACGACGAGGGCACCAGCAACGGCACCGACACCGGCAGTGGAGTGAAGGCCTATCAGGTGCGCAACCAGGCCATCTTCGCCGCCCGCTGGGCCACCGAGCTGGCCCGCCATCCGGCGGTGGGCGAAGTGCCGTCACCGGCGCTGCTGCTGCGTGGCCGACGCCAGGTGCTGATCCTGGACGAGGAAGTACCGCAACCGGATCGCGATTCCGCGTCACTGCGCCAGGTGAACCTGATCCGCCTGCTGCTGCAGGGCGGCGCTCATGTGGTGTTTGTTCCCACCCGCCGCGAACATGGCGGTGCCGCCACCGAAGCACTGCAGCGGATGGGCGTGGAAGTCTGGTATGCACCGTTCCTCGATGGCGTCGCCAGCTGGCTGCGAACGCACGGTGCACGCTTCCACGTGGCGCTGCTGGTCCGCCACCATGTCGCCCACGAGTGCCTGCCGCTGCTGGAGCGCTATGCGCCACAGGCACGCACCGTGTTCGACACCGTGGACCTGCACTACCTGCGCGAACGCCGTGGTGCCGAAGTCGCCGGTGATGCCGGGCTGCTGCGCACCGCCGAGCGCACCCGCGCCAGCGAGCTGGCGGTGATGGAGCAGTGCGACGTCACCGTGCTGGTCAGTGCCGCCGAGCGTGAGCAGCTGCAGGCCGATGCCCCGTCCGTGCAGGTGGAGCTGATCTCCAACCTGCACGACGTCGCCGGCGCCGGCAGGCCGTTCGAACAGCGCCATGATCTGGTGTTTGTCGGCGGCTTCCGCCATCCGCCGAACCTGGATGCCATGGAGTGGTTCATCGGCGAAGTCTTCGCCGGCATCCGCGCCCGTCTGCCCGATGTACGCCTGCACTGCATCGGTGCCGCCACACCCGATTCGCTGCTGGCATTGGCCGCACGCCAACCCGGCGTGCAGATGCACGGTTTCGTCGAGGACATCACGCCCTACATGGACGGCGCACGCATTTCCATCGCGCCGCTGCGCTTCGGTGCCGGCGTGAAAGGCAAGATCAACCTGAGCATGGCCCATGGCCAGCCGGTGGTAGGTACCACCTGCGCCGTGGAAGGGATGCACCTGCGCCCGGGCCAGGACGTGCTGGTGGCCGATGATGCGGCGGGCTTCGCCGATGCGGTGGTCCGCCTGTACCAGGATCCGCAGCTGTGGCAGCAGCTGTCCGATGCCGGCCTGGCCAACATCGCAGAGCACTTCTCGCTGGACGCTGCCCGGGCAACCGTGCAGCGGGTGTTCTTCACCTAATCCGGGCGCCCGCCTGCGCGGCGCAGGCGGTCTTCGAACGCTGGCAGCTCGGCCAGGTCCGGCTGCAGCAAACGGGCCTGTCCGGCAGCATGCGCCGCGAAAGCCAGGTCGCCGTTGCCGAGCCGTTCGCTGCCGATCGCCAGCCAGCGCTGGGCCAGGCGCAGGCGTGCCGAGGGAAGTCCGATCGCGGTCGGCGACAGGGTCTGCCAGGCCTGCAGGCAGGCACCTGCGGCCTGCACGCGGTTCTGCCGCAGGTTGTCGTCGAAGCAGCGGCGGCTGGCGGGCAGCAGCCGCGCTGCGGCAGCCTTCACCCGTGCATCGCGTGGCGCCAGTGACTGCGCTTCGCGCAACGCGTCGAACGCACTGTGGCCGGGGGGGCTGATCCATTGCCCGGCACGTTCGGCGCGCTCGATCCTGCGCAGGTGGTCGCGCAGTTGGCGTTCGCGTTGCGTGTTGCTGACCGCCGGCTGCTGCAGCGCCTTCTGCGCCTGTTGTGCGCGCTGCAGGCGTTGCGCGAGCTGCTGTTGCGCGGCCGGCGAAGCACCCAGTTCCGCCGCCAGCGCGGAATCGGCCTGCGCCGCCTCGAACTGGAAGTCGTCGGCCCGCTTCTGGCTGCGCGCCAGCACCGCCTGCAAGGTCTGTTCGCGGCCGCGCTGGGCACTGGAATCATCAACCGCCACTGCCAGCACGGCGAGGAATCCCTTCGCTGCCGATTCCAGCTGCCGCCGCTGCAAGGCGCGCTGGGCCTGGCGCAGGCGCTGGTCGACAGCCTGTGCCAATGCTTCCTGGCTTGCGGGCAGATCGGCGTGGCCGGCATCGAACTGGCGCGCACGCTGCAGTATCGTCGCTGCCTCGGCCAGCTCGCCGCGCCCGGCCAGGATGCGGGCCTGCTGCAGCAGATCGCTCAGTGCGTCCTCGCGACCTTCCAGCGCCGGCAGATTGTCCGGCTGCAATGCCAGGATGCGCTGGAACAGGGGCAGCGCGCTGCTGTCACCTTCGTCCAGCCGGCCCGCTGCAAAGGCGTTGCGCGCCTGCGCCAGCAGTGCACCGATGCCGGTGCCTGCACTGCGACGGGCCTGCAGCTGGCGAGCCACGGCGTCCGCATCGGCCTGCGGCACCTGCAGTTCCCGGGCCAGTGCCAGCGCCTTCGCGCTGCCCTCGAGGTCGTTGGCCTGCAGTTTTTCGCTGGCCTGCTGCAGGGCCGCGGCGCCGGTACGGGCCAGGCCTTCGCGGGCCTGCGGACGATCACCATCCAGCGCCAGCACGGCCTGGTAGCGCTCGCGCGCACCAGTGCCGTCGGCCGCGCTCAACCGGCCGGTGGCAAGCGCGCGGTCACCTTCGGCCAGCAACTGTTCGATCTTCGGCTCATCCCAGAACCAGTCGGCCAATGGCTTGCGCAGCAGCACCAGCAGCACGAACACCGCCAGCGCCGCGACCAGCGCCCAGCGCCACACCCGGCGCGCGTGGCGTGCCTGCAGCCACCACCAACGGCCTTCGCGGCGGACGCGGTCCAGCGCAGGGTGTTCAGCGCCATGCGGGCGATGCGGGGGCTCGCGTTCCATGCGTGCAGGGTAGCCGGGGCAGCGTGAAGCTCAGCCGAGGCGATGCGCCTCGCTCACGCCGGGCAGCGCATCCAGCTTGCCGAGCAGGGTCGACAGCTGGCCGTAGTCGCTCACCTTCAGGCGCAGGCGCAGGTGGGCACGGCCACTGTTGCGTACATTGTCACTGTGAATGTCGAGCACGTAGGCGTCTTCCTGGGCGATCAGGTTGGTGATGTCCTTCAGCAACCAGCGGCGGTCGACCGCAGTGACCACCACGTCCACTTCGTAGCCGCCGCCGGCCTGGCCCCACTCCACCGGCAGGATGCGCTGCGGGCTGGTGGCTGCCAGCCGGGCCAGCGCGGCACAGTCTGCACGATGCACGGTGACACCACGGCTACGGGTCAGGTAGCCGACGATCGGCTCGCCAGCCACCGGCTGGCAGCAGCGTGCCAGCTGCACCAGCAGGTTGCCCACGCCCTGCACGGTGAACTTGGACTTGCCCAGGTTCTCGCGGCGCGCGGTCGGCCGCGGCAAGGCCGGCGCGGGCGCCGGCTGGCTCGCTGCGCGTTCGGCTTCCAGCAGGGTACGGCTGACCTGGTTCGGGCCGGTATCGCCCAGCGCCACCTGGATGTAGAGATCGTCAACGCTGTCGGCATGGAACTTCTTCGCCGCCACCGCCAGGTCCGAGTGCTGCAGGCCCAGACGCTTCAGCTCGCGCTCAAGCAGTTCGCGCCCGGCCTGCACGTTGCGCGCGCGGTCCAGCTTGTGGAACCAGCTGCGTACCTTTTCGCGCGAGCGGTTGCTGGCCAGGAAGCCGTTGGCCGGCATCAGCCAGTCGCGGCGGGGGTCGGCCTCCTTGCCGGTCAGGATCTCGACGCGGTCGCCGCTGCGCAGGCGATAGGTCAGCGGCACGATGCGACCGTTGACCTTGGCGCCCCGGCAGCGGTGGCCCACCATGGTGTGCACTTGGTAGGCGAAATCGAGCGGCGTGGCGCCCTGCGGCAGATCCAGCACCTCATCCTTCGGGCTGAGTGCATAGACCCGGTCTTCGGTCAGCTCGGCATCGAGCGCCCCAGCCAGCTCATTGCCCTGCCCGTCCTGCGCCTGCTCCAGCAGCTGGCGCATCCAGGTGATCTTGCGGTCGAAGGACTTCTCCGCGCCCTTGCCACCTTCCTTGTACTTCCAGTGCGCGGCCACGCCCAGCTCGGCCTGCGAGTGCATCTCATGGGTACGGATCTGCACTTCGATGGTGCGCCCTTCCGGGCCGACCACGGCGGTATGCAGCGAGCGATAGTCGTTGGCCTTGGGCCGGGCGATGTAATCGTCGAACTCGCTCGGCACCGGCGCCCACAGTGCATGCACCACGCCCAGCGCGGCATAGCAGGCGGCGACGTCGTCGACCATCACGCGCACCGCACGGATGTCATACAGCTGGTCGAACGCCAGACGCTTCTTCTGCATCTTCCGCCAGATGCTGTAGATGTGCTTTGGACGGCCGCTGACCTCGGCCTTGATGCCCTGCGCGACCAGCTCGCGCGACAGCACCTTCTTGACGTTCTCGACGTAACGCTCGCGGGCGATGCGGGTTTCGTCCACCTCCCGCGCAATGCGACGGTAGGTCTCCGGTTCCAGGTGGCGGAACGCCAGGTCCTCCAGCTCCCACTTCAGCTGCCAGATGCCCAGGCGGTTGGCCAATGGCGCGTGGATGTCGCGTGTCAGCTGTGCCAGCGCGCGGCGTTGCTCGTCATCCAGCTTGTCGGCCGCGCGCATCCGCGCCAGCTGCCGGGCCAGCAGGATGGGCACCACGCGCAGGTCGCGGATGATCGCCAGCAGCAGGCGGCGCAGGCCTTCGCTGTTGCGCCCTGCCTCACGGCCGGCATGCAGCGCCCACACCGGGTCGGCGGCGTCCTGACCATCCAGCAGGCCGATCACCGCGGCCTTGTGGTTGCCCAGCGGCAGCTGTTCCAGGCTAGCCCGCAGGCCAGGCAGGTCGAACAGCAGGGCCGCGACCACCGCGCCTTCGTCGGCGGAGAGCATCGCCAGTGCGTCGAGGGTGTCACCCAGCACCGACCAGCTGGCGCGCATCTGGTGGTCGCATTCCGGCGCTTCCCAGTGCCCGCGCAGGGCCTGGCGCAGCGGAGCAGGCAGCACGGCTGCCGAGGGACGGTTCAACAAGGCATCCAGGCCGGGGACGGAAGCGCGGTTCACAGCATCGAGCAGGCAAGACAGAGGCCTCTACACTAGCGCCGGCGCCGTTCAGGGACAATCACCGCGGCCACCATCACCCGGCATGAAGACATGCCGTTACACTCGCGGTCAAACCCAGGAGAGTCCCGACATGTCCTCGATCGCCCCGCGTTTCCGCCTACGGCTGCTGGCCTGTGCCGCACTGTTGCTGTCCCTGTCGGCGCCTGCGCTGGCCCAGCGCGTGGTGGAGGGGGACCTGCAGCAGCAGATGTCACCGGCCGAGTTCAAGGCTGCTGGCCTGGACAAGCTCAGCGCGCAGGAACTGGCCACGCTGAACCGCTGGCTGCAGGGCAAGGTCGAAGCGGCCACCACCCAGGCGGTTGCCGCCGTACGGGAATCGGCACGCGAGGAAGGCCGCCAGGAAGTGATCGTGAAGAATCGCGGCTTCTTCGATTTCGGCAGCAGCGAGCCGATTGTCGGCGTGCTGCAGGGCGAATTCCGCGGCTTCGGCAAAGGCCGCGTCTACGTGCTGGACAACGGCCAGGAATGGGAGCAGACCGACACATCCACGACCCCAGGGGTACGCAAGCAGTCGCCAAACGTCAGTATCAAGCCCGGAATGCTCGGTGTCTGGTACATGAAGATCGAAGGCGTGAACGTACAACCGAAGGTGCGCCGTACCAAGTAACGGCTTACCCGTCCCGTGGAGTCTGGCCGATGCTCCGCTGCTTTCCGATGGACCGCCATCGTCCATCGCCAGCAGTCGAGCGCCGGCTCGGTTCCACAGGACCGGATTCACGCCTGGCGCAATGCGGTCACCCGCTGCGCCAGCTTCTTCGCCGAGATGCCGGTGCGTGCCCCCAGCTCCTGCGCGAACAGTGACACCCGCAGCTCTTCCAGATCCCAGCGCAGCGCCTGCCATTGCGGGCGCTCGCGCAGTCCCTGCTGCTCCCCCACTTCCAGCGCTTCCAGGAACGGGTGCAGTTCCAGCATGCGCGCCTGGTCACGTGGCGGATCACGCTTGGCACGCTCGGTGCGCAGGATCATCGCCTTCAGGTAGCGCGGATACTGCGCCAGCGCGTCAGCCGGCGTGTCGCGCAGGAAGCCGGGATGGATCAGGCCGGCCAGCTGCGCTTCCATGTCGTCCAGGTTGCCGCGCGCCCAGCCCATCAACGGTGCTTCCAGCATCGGCTTCAGTTCCGCCACCAGGCCCAGGATCGTTTCGGCCAGTTTCAGCCGCGACATCGCCTCACCGAACAGGGCCTTGGCCGCATGCTCGCGTCGCTGCTCGAAGGTCACCGCATCGCGGATGTCTTCCAGGCCCTCGGCCAGCACCGCGTTCATCGCGGCATCGACCAGGTCGCCACGCAGGCGCTCCTGCGATTCGATCGCGGCATACAGCAGGCCGGTCTTGGCACCGACCGGCAGCTGCTTGCGCGCCTGCTTCACCTTCTCGGCCAAGGCGATTTCCAGCAGGCGGCGCACGCCGAGCGGATGGGCCTCCAGCGCCTGCTGGCGGTCGGCGAAGATGCGCAGCGCCACGCTGTCGCCCTCGTCCAGCAATGCCGGATACGCCGGCACGCCCGCTTCACCGGGCACCTGCAGCGGAATCGGCGTGGCCGGGAACGTACGCAGGCCATCGGCCGCCATCTCGCGGCCGGCGCGTGCAGCGAACGCATCGCCGGCACGACCGCCGAATTTGGCGCGCAGTGCATCCAGATCGCGCGAGGTCGCCAGCACCTTGCCCTGCTCGTCGCGCAGCCGCAGGTTCATGTGCAGGTGCGGTTCGATCGAACCGGGCTCGAAATCGAGCGCGGTCACGGTCGCGCCGGTTGCGCGCGACAGGAAACGCGCCAGTTCGCCGGTGATGGCATCGGCGCTGGGCTGCGGGAACGCCTCGTAGAACGCGCGGCCGAAGTCCGGCGCCGGCACGTAGTTGCGGCGCATCGCCTTGGGCAGGCTGCGGATCAATGCAGAGGCCTTGTCGGCGACGAAACCCGGCGCCAGCCAACCCAGTTGCACTGGGTCCAGCGCATTGAGCAGGTGCAGCGGCACATCCAGGGTCACGCCATCGTCGTCGGCACCCGGTTCGAAGCGGTAGTGCAGCGGCAAGCGCGCCTGGCCCAGCGCCAGGTACTTCGGATAGCGCTCCTGTTCACTGCCCTCACCCGGTAACAGATCGACCAGCGACCAGTGCAGGGTCTTGCGCTGTTCCGGCGCCAGCCCCTTCCACCAGGTATCCAGCCCCGCCGCCGAATGGATCTGCGGCGGCACCCGGTCCAGGTACCAGCGCGCCTGCCAGTCCTCGTCGGCGACGATGCCGGCGCGGCGCAGCTTGGCTTCTTCCTCGCGGGCCGTCTCCAGCACTTTCTGGTTGTCGGCCACGAAGCTGGCGCGGGTGTTGATCTCGCCGGTCACCAGCGCCTGACGCACGAAGATGTCATGCGCTTCGCCCGGTTCGATGCGGCCGTAGTGCACCGGCTTCTTCGGCGCCAGCACCAGGCCGAACAGGCTGATCTGCTCGGACGCGAGCACCTGTCCCTGCGCGCGCGACCAGTGCGGATCGAAGTGCTTGCGCAGCAGCAGGTGCGGCAGTTCGGCGATTACCCAGTCCGGCTCGATCGCGGCCAGGGTCATGCCCCACACCTTCTGCGTATCCAGCAGGTTGGCCACCAGCAGCCACGGCGGCGGCCGCTTGGACAGCGCCGAACCGGGGAACGGCAGGAAGCGGCGCTGGCGTGGTGCCTGGAAATCGCCCTTCTCGGTGCGGTGGCCGATCTGCGTCGGCAGGCCCGCCACCAGCGCCCGGTGCAGGCTCTGGTAGGCGGCGGCGCGCACGCGTTCACTGAAACCGCCGCCAACTGGCGTCTGTTCCTTCTGCGCACGCACGGCCACCGGCATCGGTGCGGCCTCGGCCTTGCCTTCGCGGGCCAGGCGCGCGGCACGGTGCAGCTGGCCCCGGGTGGCTTTCACCGCCGCGGCGTCGTCACGCGCCGGTGCCGGCGCACTGCTGCCGGCCAGCAACGGTGCCATCGAGGCCTCGTTGGCCTCTTCCTTCCAGCCCAGTTCTTCGCACAGCAGGCGAAGCTGGCGATGCAGCTCGCGCCACTCGCGCATGCGCAGGAAGCCGAGGAAATGACGGCCACACCAGTCGCGCAGCTTGGACTGGGTCAGGTCTTCGTGGGCCTGCCGGTAGCCATCCCACAGGCGCAGCACGCCGACAAACTCAGAGCGGCCATCGGCGAACTGCGCATGTGCGCTGTCGGCCGCACCGCGTGCTTCGGGCGGGCGTTCGCGCGGGTCCTGGATGCCCAGGAACGAGGCGATCACCAGCATCGGCCGCAGGCAACCGGCAGCCTGCGCAGCGACCAGCATGCGCGCCAGCTTCACGTCCACCGGCAGGCGTGCCATCTGCTTGCCGATGGTGGTCATGCGCCGCTCGGCATCGATCGCGCCCAGTTCGGTCAGCTGCTGCCAGCCATCGGCTACCGCGCGCTCGTCCGGTGCTTCCAGGAACGGGAATTCCTCGATGCGGCCCAGGCCCAGCTGCAGCATGCGCAGGATCACCCCGGCCAGGCTGGAGCGGCGGATTTCCGGATCGGTGAACTCCGGCCGCGCCTGGAAATCAGACTCGGCGTACAGGCGGTAGCAGATGCCCTCGGCGATACGCCCGCAGCGGCCCTTGCGCTGGTTGGCGCTGGCCTGCGAGATCGGCTCGATGTGCAGGCGGTCCAGCTTGTTGCGCGGGCTGTAGCGCTTGACGCGGGCAAAGCCCGGATCGACCACATAGCGGATGCGCGGCACCGTCAGCGAAGTTTCCGCCACGTTGGTGGCCAGCACGATGCGCCGGTTCGGCCCCGGGTTGAACACCCGGTCCTGGTCCTGGTGGGACAACCGCGCGTACAGCGGCAGCACCTCGGTGTTGCGGTACTTGCGCCGTTCCAGCGACTGGTGCGCATCGCGGATCTCGCGCTCGCCCGGCAGGAAGATCAGCACGTCGCCGCGCGCATCCAGGCGGGTGATCTCGTCGATGGCCGACACGATGGCGTCGTTGACGGTGCGCTCGCCCTCCTGTTCGCCCTCGCCTTCCAGCGCGCGGTAGCGCACTTCCACCGGGTAGGTGCGGCCTTCCACGCTGATCACCGGCGCATTGTCGAAGTGCTGGGCGAAGCGTTCGGTGTCGATGGTGGCCGAGGTGACGATCAGCTTCAGGTCCGGGCGCTTGCGCAGCAGCTGCTTCAGGTAGCCCAGCAGGAAGTCGATGTTGAGGCTGCGTTCGTGCGCCTCGTCGACGATGATCGTGTCGTAGTTCGACAACCAGCGGTCGCTGGCGATCTCCGCCAGCAGGATGCCGTCGGTCATGAACTTGATGCGGCTGTCTTCGCTGACCTTGTCGTTGAAGCGCACCTGGTAGCCGACCAGCTGGCCCAGTTCGCTCTGCAGTTCCTGCGCCACGCGGCTGGCCACTGCGCGTGCGGCAATCCGTCGCGGCTGGGTGCAGCCGATCATGCCGGCCTGGCCACGGCCTGCGGCCAAGCACAGTTTCGGCAGCTGGGTGGTCTTGCCCGAGCCGGTTTCACCGGCGATCACCACGACCTGATGGTCGCGGATCAGCTTGATGATCGCGTCGGCTTCACGCGCAATCGGCAGCTGCGGGTCCAGAGTAATGGACGGCTGCTGCTGCGCCCGTGTCATCCGGCGCTGCACCGACGCCTGCAAGGCCTGCTCGAAGGTGGCGGCCAGTGCCGCATCCTGTGGCTTGGCCTGGCACCGCGAGAGCATCCCCAGCAAACGGCCCCGGTCGCGGCTCATGGCGCCGTCGATGGCGGCGCGCTGTTGGCGCAGGCGGGGCGATGGATTTTTATCGATAGAGTTCATCAATCGGTTCGTTCAAAACTTTGAAAGCGACCAGTCATCACGACCGGTTTATTGTGAAGGCCAACGATTCCACAAGGAGGAACCCCATGGCGAAGACCAAGAGCACGACCAAGGCCAAGACCGGCAAGCAGAAGCTTGCAGCGGCGGCACCGTCGGCGCCGAACATCGATATCGGGATCACCCAGGGCGACCGCAAGAAGATCGCCGACGGTCTGTCGCGCTTCCAGGCTGATGCGTTCACGCTCTACCTGAAGACGCACAACTTCCACTGGAATGTGACCGGGTCGATGTTCAACTCGCTGCACACCATGTTCGAGACGCAGTACACCGAGCAGTGGGCGGCACTGGACGACGTGGCCGAGCGCATCCGCGCGCTGGGCTTCAATGCCCCGGGCTCCTACCGGGAATTCGCTGCGCTGACCTCGATCGCCGAGGAACCGGGCCTGACCGACAGTGCGGACTGGCGTGAAATGGTACGCCAGTTGGTGGTCGCCAACGAAGCGGTCTGCCGTACGGCGCGTGAAGTGCTGGAGGTGGCGGCCAAGGGTGACGACGCCCCGACCGAGGATCTGATGACCCAGCGCCTGCAGACCCACGAGAAGTACGCCTGGATGCTGCGTTCCCTGCTCCAGTAAGGGTTCGGAGTGGTTCGGCAGGGCTGCGCCCTGCACCCGCAGAGGCAACTGCAACGACAACGGCCGGAGCAAAGGCTGGTTTGCTGTGGGTTGGCGGGGTGG
>NZ_JAOCEW010000063.1:0-15132 GCF_029841665.1 Stenotrophomonas sp. GD03819 | reverse complement strand
CCCACACCGCCCCACCCCTGGCAGATTTCGGTGACGGTGAGTGAACTGCGATGACTGGTAGGTGTCGACGTTGGTCGGCACGGATCATTACGAACTGGTGGGTGTCGACCTTGGTCGACACCAAGAGCGAAGCGACCGGCGTTTGATTTTGATTTTCTTTTTCTTCTCCGTGGCTGCACAGCACACGGAAACTGTCAGAGGCCGGGCGGGTGGGTGGCGCAGGGGCGTGAGCCGCATGGATGCGGCGATCGAGCTTACATGGACGTACTTGCAGCGTCCCCTGCGCCACCCACCCGCCCGGCCAAGCGCGGCTTCTGCTTTTGCTTCTGCCTTCAGCGACCACCCCCACAGCCACGAGGGGCTGCGCCGTTGGCTGGAACAACCTGTTACCCATACGGGGCATGTGCCCGTCACAGCTGCATGCGATGCTGATCACCTGATCCCTGCCAGCGAGAACGCCCGCATGACCACCATCATCGCCCCGCGCGTGCACGACATCGGCGGCCTCGAAGTCCGTCGCGCCGTCCCCACCCTGCAGGCGCGCAGCATCGGCTCGTTCGTGTTCGTCGACCAGATGGGCCCGGCACTCATGCACCCCGGCACCGCCATCGACGTGCGCCCGCATCCACATATCGGCCTGGCCACCGTGACCTACCTGTGGTCGGGCGCGATCGGCCACCGCGACACGCTGGGGTCGGACCAGGTGATCCGTCCCGGTGACGTCAACTGGATGACCGCCGGCCGCGGCATCGCCCATTCCGAGCGCACGCCACAACCGGACCGCGACCATGACAACCCGATCCATGGCATGCAGACCTGGGTGGCGTTGCCGAAGTCGCATGAGGAAATCGAACCGGCCTTCTACCACCATGCCGCGGCCACCCTCCCCGAGCAGCGCCGCAATGGTGCCTGGCTGCGGGTGATCGCCGGGCGCGCCTATGGCGAGGAATCGCCGGTGAAGGTGTTCGCCGACACCCTCAACGTAGCGATCGACCTCGACCCGGATGCGGAGATCGATATCGACAATGGCCACCGCGAGCGCGCGTTGTACATCCTCGAAGGCGACGCGCAATTGGACGGCGTGGACATCCCCGCCCAGCACCTGGTGATTCCCGAAGCCGGTGCGATAGGTCGCCTGCGCGCGAAGACGCCGGTGAAGGCGATGCTGTTCGGTGGCGAGCCGCTGGATGGCCCGCGTCACCTGTGGTGGAACTTCGTGTCCAGCTCGAAGGAGCGCATCGAGCAGGCCAAGCACGACTGGGAGGCCGGTCGCTTCGGCACCATCCCGGGCGACGACAAGGAGTTCATCCCGCTGCCGCAGTATTGAACATCGCGTGTTGCACACATCCGAAGGTGTATCCCTGCACCCGGCGTTGACACTACAGTCACCCGCTGATCACTGAAATGTGACATAAATCACACTTTCAACCGTCAAAGGAGTGCAACACATGAGCATGGGTAAACGCTTGTCCGCCGAGTTCCTCGGCACGTTCTGGCTGGTTCTGGGTGGCTGTGGCAGCGCGGTGCTGGCCGCCAAGTTCGGTGGTGACGGCAATCCGCTGGGTATCGGTTTCCTCGGCGTGGCGCTCGCCTTCGGCCTGACCGTGGTGACCGGCGCCTATGCGTTCGGCCACATCTCCGGCGCGCACTTCAACCCGGCAGTCAGCGTCGGGCTGTGGGCTGGCGGCCGCTTCCCGACCAAGGACCTGGTGCCGTACATCATCGCCCAGGTCGCCGGCGGCCTGCTGGCCGGCTTCATCCTGCTGCAGATCGCCTCCGGCGCCAGTGGCTTCGCCATTGATGGCAGCCAGGCCGGTGCGTTCGCCAGCAACGGCTATGGCGCGCTGTCGCCCGGCGGCTACAGCGTTGCGGCCGCCTTCCTGTGCGAGGTGGTACTGACGGCGGTGTTCCTGATCGTGATCATGGGCGCCACCCATGGCAAGGCGCCTGCCGGCTTCGCGCCGCTGGCGATCGGCCTGTCGCTGACCCTGATCCACCTGATCAGCATCCCGGTCACCAACACCTCGGTGAACCCAGCCCGCTCCACGGCGGTGGCCTTCTTCGCCGGCAGCGGCGCGGTCAGCCAGTTGTGGCTGTTCTGGGTCGCTCCGCTGCTGGGCGGCGCGATCGGCGGCATCATTTACAAGTGGATCGGCAACGACCGCTGAGGCCTGCGAACCATTGCGGCCGACCTTCGGCCGCAATGGTTACGCTTGTAACCGCAATTTGTGCGATTGCTCACGTTCCGTTAAGGTTGAGTTGACCGTCCGTGCACATGCCGGCCGGGGTGGCATCCGGGGATGGGATGCCAAGGCTGCCGGTCCATCCGGCGGAGCCAACGACACACCACCTTGGGGGATGCATGAAGTTCGCGCCTGTAGTGTTGTCGAGCCTGCTGTTCGCTGCGGCCCAGGCCGCTGCGCAGGCTCCCACCGAATGTCCTTCATTGCCGGCCAGCAGTGGCCTGCAGTGGCAACAGCAGGCACAGGCCGATTTCCTGGTCTGCCGCGCCAGCACCGGGGACGGCCGCGAGGTACTGAGCCTGATGCTCAGTGCGCGCGATCCCAACCTTCCATTGAACCGCTCGCTGCGCCAGGAAAAGGGCAGCTTCGGCGGTGAGTCGCTGTACTGGTACCAGCCCGATCTGGGAGGCCAGCAGCCGCCCGGCTATGCCGAGCGCCGCATCAGTGTGGTCAAGCTCGACAAAGGGCGTTACGCGCAGATTTCGCTGTATCCGGACAGCGCCCAGGAACTGGGCTCGCTGCAGCAGCTGGCGCAGGGCATGAGCCTGACCCCGTCGGCCGTGGCCGCGGGGCGCTGAAGGTGACGGGGATGACTGCCTGGCAGCATCCCCGCAATGCGACCCGATCCGACGGTAGTGCCGGCCGCTGGCCGGCAAACGCTTCGTTCCCGATCAGAAGAGGTTGCCGGCCAGCGGCCGGCACTCCCTCAGAACTTGCCTTCCTGGAAATCGACGAAGGCCTGCATCAGTTCCTGCCGTGTGTTCATCACGAACGGCCCGTGGCGCATCACCGGTTCGCGCAGCGGACGGCCGGCCACCAGGATCAGCCGCGCGCCTTCGCTGCCGGCCGAAAGGTGCAGCTGCTCACCGCCGCCCAGCACCGCCAGCTCCTGGCGTGCCACGTCACGCGCGGCGTCCTGCTCCCCCACGGTCACGCCACCTTCGAACACGTATGCAAAGGCGTTGTGCCCTTCCGGCAACGCATAGGTCCAGGCGCGATCCGGGGCCAGCGTGATGTCCAGGTACAGCGGATCGGTGGCCGGCTGCATGATCGGGCCCTGCGTGCCATCCACGCTGCCGGCAATCACCTTCACGTCCACGCCCGGCTCCGGGTGCACCACGGGAATGCGCTCGGGCGCGAATTCCTGGTACTTCGGATCCGTCATCTTCTCCTTCGCCGGCAGGTTCACCCACAGCTGGAACCCGCGCATCTGCCCGCTCTCCTGCTCGGGCATCTCCGAATGCACCAGGCCACGGCCAGCGGTCATCCACTGCACGCTGCCCGGGGTCAGCAGGCCTTCGTTGCCGTGGTTGTCGCGATGCCGCATGCGCCCGTCGAGCATGTAGGTGACGGTTTCGAAGCCGCGGTGCGGATGCTCCGGAAACCCGGCGATGTAGTCCTCGGCACGATCGGTACCGAACTCATCGAGCAGCAAGAACGGATCCAGGTCGGGCAGCGTGGGGCCACCGATGACGCGGGTCAGGCGCACGCCGGCACCGTCGGAGGTGGGCATGCCACGGATGGTCCGCAGCACGCGGACCGGTTCGGGAAAGCTCATGGCGACTCCTGTTGGATGGATGCCACTGAAGATGGACGCCACACGGCCGCACGCCAATGGACGGCGCCGCAACCGATTGTTCCATCCCTGATGTTCGCTGCACGTCAGCACAACAAACGTACGACCAAAGTACTACCGCCGATTCGTCCTGTGCCAATTGACCCTGTCGAGGGCACGCGGGACTCTTTGTCTGTCTTTCCGGGAGAGAGCACCTCATGAAAGGGTTTTCCAAACTGGGCTGGGCGGTACTCGCCCTGCTCGGCGCATTCTGTCTGGGCACCGTAGCCCTGCGCCGCGGCGAACACATCAACGCACTGTGGATCGTGGTGGCAGCGGTTTCGCTGTACCTGGTCGCCTACCGCTTCTACAGCCTGTTCATCGCCAACAAGGTGATGCAGCTGGATCCGACCCGGGCCACCCCGGCGGTGATCAACAACGATGGCCTGGACTACGTGCCGACCAACAAGCACGTGCTGTTCGGCCATCACTTTGCCGCCATCGCCGGTGCCGGCCCGCTGGTCGGCCCGGTACTGGCCGCGCAGATGGGCTACCTGCCCGGCCTGTTGTGGCTGGTGGTGGGCGTGGTGCTGGCCGGCGCAGTGCAGGACTTCATGGTCCTGTTCCTGTCCAGCCGCCGCAACGGCCGTTCGCTGGGTGATCTGGTGCGCGAGGAAATGGGCCAGGTGCCCGGCACCATCGCCCTGTTCGGCGCCTTCCTGATCATGATCATCATCCTGGCGGTGCTGGCCATGGTGGTGGTGAAGGCGCTGGCGGAAAGCCCGTGGGGCATGTTCACGGTGATCGCCACGATGCCCATTGCGATCCTGATGGGCGTGTACATGCGCTACATCCGGCCGGGCAAGATCGGTGAGATTTCCGTGGTGGGCCTGATCCTGCTGCTGGCCGCGATCTGGTTCGGCGGCAAGGTGGCAGCCGACCCGGTCTGGGGCCCGGCGTTCACCTTCACCGGTACCCAGATCACCTGGATGCTGATCGGCTATGGCTTCGTCGCATCGGTGCTGCCGGTTTGGCTGCTGCTGGCCCCGCGCGATTACCTGTCGACCTTCCTGAAGATCGGCACGATCATCGCCCTGGCCATCGGTATCGTGGTGGTGATGCCGGAGCTGAAGATGCCGGCACTGACCCAGTTCGCCGCCAGCGGTGACGGTCCGGTGTGGAAGGGCGGCATGTTCCCGTTCCTGTTCATCACCATCGCCTGCGGCGCGGTGTCCGGTTTCCATGCGCTGATTTCCTCGGGCACCACGCCGAAGCTGCTGGCCAATGAAGCGCACATGCGCTACATCGGCTACGGCGGCATGCTGATGGAATCGTTCGTAGCGGTGATGGCACTGGTGGCCGCATCGATCATCGACCCGGGCATTTACTTCGCGATGAACAGCCCGGCCGCGGTGATCGGTGCCGACGCGGCCTCGGCGGCGCACTACATCACCAACACCTGGGGCTTCACCATCACCCCCGAACAGCTGACTGCGACCGCGGCGGCGATCGGCGAACCGACCATCCTGCATCGTGCCGGTGGTGCGCCGACACTGGCGGTGGGCATCGCGCAGATCCTGCACGAAGCAATTCCCAGTGGCAGCGACGCGATGATGGCGTTCTGGTACCACTTCGCGATCCTGTTCGAGGCGTTGTTCATCCTGACCGCGGTGGACGCCGGTACCCGCGCCGGACGCTTCATGCTGCAGGACCTGCTGGGCAACTTCGTGCCGGCCCTGAAGAAGACCGAGTCGTGGACCGCCAACATCATCGGTACCGCAGGCTGCGTGGCGCTGTGGGGCTACCTGCTCTACACCGGCGTGGTCGATCCCTTCGGTGGCATCCAGACACTGTGGCCGCTGTTCGGCATCTCCAACCAGATGCTGGCCGGTATCGCGCTGATGCTGGGCACGGTGGTGCTGTTCAAGATGAAGCGTGACCGCTATGCGTGGGTTACCGCAGTACCGGCAGTGTGGCTGCTGATCTGCACCACCTACGCCGGCTTCATCAAGATCTTCGACAGCAACCCGGCACAGGGCTTCCTGGCACAGGCACACAAGTTCCAGGCCGCGCTCGCCAGCGACACCATCACCGCACCGGCCAAGTCAGTGGCGCAGATGAAGCAGATCGTGGTCAACGCCTACGTCAACACCGGCCTGACCGCGCTGTTCCTGCTGGTGGTGGGCGCGGTGCTGGTGTATTCGATCAAGACCATCCTGGCGGCCCGCCGCAATCCGCAGCGCAGCGACCGCGAGACCCCGTACGTGGCGCTGAAGCCGCATGAAATGGTGGATCTGTGATGAGCACGCAACTGGTTCCCGCCGGCCAGTACCAGGCCCACCGCCGCATCTGGCGGCGCCTGGTGCAGACCGCACGGCTGTGCTGTGGCATTCCTGATTACGACAACTACGTCCGGCACATGCTGGAAAAGCATCCGGACCAGGAGCCGATGGACTACAAGACGTTCTTCCGCGAACGCCAGGAAGCGCGTTACGGCGGTCGCAACGGTGGCCGCTGCTGTTGAGGGTTGGGTGCCGGGCTTGCAGCCCGGCGCCCGCAGAAGCCCGAGCAACTACAAACTGCAACTGCAACTGCAACTGCTGGAGCGTCGGCTCTGGGTTTCTGTTTGCTTGGCGGGGCGGTGTCGGATTGCCGGTGACGGCGAGACACATGCGGGGTCAGATCCGTTTTCCGAAAGAAGACGGATCTGACCCCATTCTATTTATCGATATCTGGCAGAAAAATCGTGTCGACCAAGGTCGACACCTACCAAAACCCGCGCGTACCAGCAGTCGCCGTTACCCACAGCCGCGTGAACCTGTCGAAGGCGGGTGGGTCCGGTTGTGGGGGCGTGAGCGCCATGGATGGCGCGACCGAGGCTACATGGACGTATTCACGCCGTCCCCCTCAACCGGACCCACCCCGTCATCACACGGAATGCCGCTCTGGCTTTTGATGTTGAGGTTGCCGACCAGCGGCCGGCACTACCGCGGGTGCCGGGCGCCGCCTGGCTGGCCTCCTCAGCCGGTGGCCATCCACTTCAGGATCAGACCGGTGACATACGCCAGGCCGGTACCAGTGGCATAGCCCACCGTGCCCAACAGCACGCCCACCGGGGCCAGCGTCGGATGGAACGCCGCTGCCACCACCGGCGCCGAGGCCGCAGCGCCGATGTTGCCCTGCGAGCCAATGGCAAAGAAGAACAGCGGCGCGCGCAGCAGCTTGGCCACGACCCACAGCACCAGCACGTGCGTGGCCATCCAGATCGCACCGAGCAGGAACAGCCATGGCCGGTCCAGCAGCGACAACAGGTTCATCTGCATGCCGATGCAGGCGATCAGGAAGTACAGGAACACCGTGCCCAGCCGCGATGCACCGGCCGCTTCCAACCTGCGTGCACGAGTGAAGCTCAGGCCCAGGCCCATCGCGGTGGACAGCAGGATCACCCACACGAACTGGCTGTCCAGGCTGAACTGGCTGGCCCAGCTGACATGGGCCTTGAACCAGCCCGCCAGCGGCGCGGCGATCGCGTGCGCCAGGCCGACGCCGCCCAAGGCCACGCCGACGATCACCATCAGGTCGGTCATGCTGGGAATGCGCGCGTTCTGCGCCTCGTAGGCACTGATGCGCGCCTTCATCTCGTCGATGGCGCGGGTGTCGGCACCATTGCGGGTGTCGATCTGCTGTGCGCGGTTGGCCAGGAACAGCAGGATCGCCATCCACAGGCTGGCGCAGGCCACGTCGACCACGGCGAACTGGCCGAAGGTGGTGGCATCGGTGCCGAACACTTCGCGCATGGCGACCATGTTGGCGCCGCCACCGATCCAGCTGCCGGCCAGCGCCGCCATGCCCGCCCAGGTATCACCGGCCACGGTTTCCGGATGGATCAGCTTCATCAGCTGGAACGAGACGATGGCGCCGAGCATGATGCCGGCGGTACCGGCACAGAACACAAGCAGCAGTTTCGGCCCGAGCTTGATGACGCCCTTCAGGTCGATCGACAGGGTCAGCAGGACCAGCGCGGCCGGCAGCAGCACGTCACGCGCGACCGGGTTGTACAGCGAGGTGTTGTGGCCATCGATGACACCAGCGGTGTTGTAGATGGCGGGGATGAAATAGCACAGCAGCAGTGCCGGCACCCAGGCGAAGATCTTCTTCAGCAGCGGGGTCGGACCACTGGCGGCCCAGAAGATCAGGGCCAGGGTGGCGGCAATCAGGCCCAGTCCAACGATGTCGTTGCTGATCAGGGCAGTAGCGGGTTCGGTCGGCACGGGATCCTCTGTCGATCGAAAGAGCGGAGAAAAAAAAGCGCCGCATAAAGCGGCGCAGGTCGAGATTAACATTGTCTTCACGCCGGGTCATGCTGCAGTGCCGACCACGCCTCCATCCCCTCAGGGAGCCTACTCATGCAGCTTGGCGCCTTTTCGGTCAGTCTCTCGGTGAAGGATCTCGCGGCCTCCCGTGCCTTCTACGAAGCCCTGGGCTTCTCGGTCACCGGCGGCGATCCAGCACAGAACTGGCTGGTGCTGCGCAGCAACGGCACCGTGATCGGCCTGTTCCAGGGCATGTTCGAGGGCAACCTGCTGACCTTCAACCCCGGCTGGGACCAGCACAAGCAGGAACTGACCCACTTCCAGGATGTGCGCGAGCTGCAGGCGGAGCTGGACGCCAGGGGCATCGCGCTGGCAGTCCGCACCGATCCCGATGGCCAGGGGACCGGCTACCTGCAGCTGGCCGATCCCGACGGCAACGTGATCCTGATCGACCAGCATGTGGCGCGGCCGAACGGGCGTTGACGCGGACAGCCATTGCGTGGGTAGGCGTCGACCTTGGTCGACGGGCAGCATGCCCACCAGGGTTGGCATCTACCAGGACGGCCGGATCAGCCCGGTCGCGAGGCACTGAAATCGAGCGTGACACGCGTGCCACGCGGCTCGCAGGGCTGCAGCTGCAGGGTCCAGCCCAGGTGCTCGCAGAGCCGCGCGATCAGATCCAGCCCGATGCCGCCGCCACGGTCGGCGCGCTCGCCACGGGCCATCCGCGCGTGGATGGCCGCGATCTCCTCCGGGCTCATGCCATGCCCGGGGTCCTGCAGGGTCAGCACCGCCGACGAACTCAGCCGCAATTCGATGTGGCCACGGCCACTGTTCTCGATGGCGTTGCGCACCAGGTTGCCGATCGCCGCCTGCACTACTGCCAGCGGCGCGACGATGTCCACCGGCGCGGCCTGGATGCCGATGCTCAGGTCCTTGTCGCCCAACAGATGGCGATGGTCGTCGACGATCTCCGGCAGCAGCTGGTCCAGCGCGATGCGCTCGGCACGCGCCGCCAGTCGTGCCGGATCACGCGCCAGCACCAGCAGCAGTTCGATCAGCTGCTCCACGCTCTGCGCGGTGCGCAGTACCCGCTGCATCTGCTGGCGCGCACGCTCGGGCAGGCCCGGTTGCTCCAGCGCCAGTTCGGCGGCACCGGTCATCACCGCGATCGGCGTGCGCAGTTCATGGCTGGCGGTGCTGATGAACACCCGCTCGCGTTCGACGAACTGTTCGTTGCGGTCCAGGTAATCGTTCAGTGCACCGGCAATCGTGTGCAGCTCGGAGCTGCCACGCGGGTCGACCTCTATGCGCTGCCCCTGCGCACCGGGCCGCAGATCGGCGATGCGCTGCGCCAGCAGGCTCAACGGTCGCACCATCCGCTCCATGCCGAAGGACGCCATCAGCACGGTGACGAAGATCATGATCACGCCCGCCAGCATCACCCAGCGCGTGGCGAACTGCTCCAGATCGTGGAAGTCGGAGATATCCAGCGCCAGCGCGACCCGCCCCATCGATTCGGTCTCGCGCACCATCACCGCCGTCTCGCGGCCCTTCACCATCACCCCGTCATGCAGCCCGGGATGCAGGGTACGCAGGCTGTCGGGCAGGTTGACCGCGTCGAAGCGGTAGAGGCTGAGCGTGTCCGAATCCTGCCAGCGGTAGTGCGGCTCGTGTTCGACATGTTCGACGATGCTGTCCAGTTCGGAATTGAGCAGCGCGCGCCAGGCAGCGTGCTCGGCATGCTCATGCACGTAATTGCCGACGCTGAACACCGCCAGCGAAAGCAGCGCCAGGTAGCCCAGCAACCACCACAGCACGCGCCGGTACAGCGGCCCGGGCTTACGCGCCTTCATCAGTATCCTTGCCAGCGTCGCTGCCGGTGGTCACGGCCAGCCGATAACCCACCCGCGGCAGGGTGTGGATCAGCTTCTCGGCAAACGGGCCGTCAACGCTGCGACGCAACTCGTAGACATGCGAGCGCAGCAGGTCACCATCCGGCGGCTCGTCGCCCCACAGGGCGAACTCCAGCTGCTGTCGTGTCACCGCACCCGGGCTGGCCCGCATCAGCACTTCCAGCAGTTTGCGGCACGCCGGGTACAGGTGCAGCACCTGGCCCTCACGCTGGGCCTCCAGCGTCGCCAGATCCAGCACCAGGTCGCCCACCTGCAGGCGCTTGCGCGGGTTGCGGCCCTGCGCGCGCAGCAGCAGCGCTTCCAGCCGCACCTCCAGTTCCGGCAGCGCGAACGGCTTGGTCAGGTAGTCGTCGGCGCCGGCACGGAAGCCGGCAATCTTGTCCGGCAGCTCGTCACGCGCGGTCAGCATGATCACCGGCACTTCCGATGCATGCTCGGTGCGCAGCCGGCGCAGCACCTCCGGCCCCTCCATGCGCGGCAGCATCCAGTCCAGGATCACCGCGTCGTAGGGATGGCTTCCGGCCAGGTGCAGGCCGGTGATGCCATCCGGGGCCACGTCGAGCACATGCCCGCGCGACTCGAAATAGTCGAACAGGTTGGCCACCAGCTGGCGGTTGTCCTCGATCACCAACAGACGCATGCACGAAACATCCACGGAAGTTCGTACCATGGTAGCGCCGCCCATGTCGGAATGCGGTCGCCCCGCTCCCTTCTGACGCTTTTCCCACCCCCGCCACCTCAGAATGGTCGTTTTGCTCCCGGAGCCTGCCGTGCCCGTAGCCCTGCCCCGCCGTTGGCGCCTGCCCCTGTTGTGGCTGCTGATCATTGCTGCATTGGCAGCGGGCATCGGCCTTCGGCAGCCGCAGCCGCCGGACGAGCCGCGCTTCGTGCTGGCGGCGAGGACCATGGTCGAGAGCGGGCAATGGCTGCTGCCGCATCGTGGCAGCGAGCTGTATGCCGAGAAACCACCGGTGTTCATGTGGCTGCAGGCGGCCGCTTACGAGGTGGTCGGCAGCTGGCAGTGGTCGTTCCTGCTGCCGTCATTGCTGGGCGCCCTGCTGAGCCTGTGGCTGGTGTCGGATCTGGCACGGCGGCTGTGGTCGCCGCGGCATTCCATCTATGCCCTCGCGGCGCTGTTCTGCACCCTGCAGTTCGGGCTGATGGCCAAGCGTGCGCAGATCGACATGGTGCTGGTGGGGATGACCACCGTCGCCGTGTGGGGCTTGATGCGGCACCTGTGCGAACGTCGCAACCTGCCCGCGCTGTGGCTGGCCGGTTTCGCCGCAGGCGTCGGCACGGTGACCAAGGGCGTGGGTTTCCTGCCGTTGCTGATGGTGCTGCCCTGGTTCGGCTGGTGGCTGTACCAGCGCCGTCGCGGGTACCGCGTGGAGGGTCCGCACCCGGCAACGCTGCTGTGGCTGATCCCGGCGTTCCTGCTGGGCGTGGGCGTGTGGCTGGCGCCGCTGGGCTGGGCCCTGCTGCACACGCCCAGCGCCGAACTGCAGGCCTACGCGCATGAGCTGCTGTTCAAGCAGACCGGTACCCGTTATGCCAATGCCTGGCACCACCGGCAGCCGGCCTGGTACTACCTGCAGGTGATCCTGACCCTATGGCTGCCGGGCAGCCTGCTGCTGCCGATGCTGTTCAAGCCCTGGTGGCGCCGTATCCGCCGTGGCGACCGTCGCCAATGGCTGCTGCTGGGCTGGGCGGTGCTGGTACTGGTGTTCTTCAGTGCCAGCCCGGGCAAGCGCGAGGTGTATCTGTTGCCGATGCTGCCGGCAATGGCACTGGCCGTGGCCCCGCTGCTGCCCGGCCTGTTGCGCCGCCTGTGCGTGCGCCGCTACCTGTTCGGCTACAGCGTGGTGCTGATGCTGGCCACCGGCGTGCTCGGCGTGATGCTGATGACCGAGCACCCGTGGGCGTTGGCGCAACTGGAACGCCGCGCCATGCCAGATACGCTGCTGCCGGTGCTGGGCGATGGCCTGCTGACCTTCGCCATTGCCCTGGCCACGCTGATCGTGTGGCTGCGGGTACGTCGTGCCGCGACGCTGGTGCTGCTGACCCACGGCATGCTGTGGATGCTCTACGGCCTGGTACTGATCCCGGCGCTGGACCCGTACGCATCGGCGTCGGCGCTGATGCGCCGGGTCGGCGCGCGGATCGGTCCCGACGCCGAACTGGCGCTGGTGGCCTGGCGCGAACAGAACCTGCTGCAGGCCGACCGGCCGGTGCGCGAGTTCGGCTTCAAGCGGCCCTGGGCCGAGCAGTGGCACGACGCCGGCCCGTGGCTGGCCGAGGCGCCGGACAAGCGCTGGCTGCTGGTGCTGGATGATGCGATGAGCCCGTGCGTGGACCCGAGCAAGGTGATCGATATCGGTGTTGCCAACAGGAACCGTTGGCAACTGCTTCCCGGTACCGCATGGAACCCGCAATGCCACGCCGAGCGGGCCGGGTCGACCGCCGAAGAAGACTGAACGTCGGCACGTACTGGGCAAGCATTAACCCGGCACGAACGAGCGTCCGACCCTTCTCCGACATCAAGGTGACGAGCATGACCGCGGATTCCCGACCCGCCCTTTCCCAGCATGCCCGTCCGTCCCCTTGATGCGGTAGCACCGCTTGCGACATCGCCACTGGCGTCACGATTTGCCGTAACTCACCTCTGGCTGCCTGTCGCAATCGGTCTGCCCTTGTTTACGCTGCTGATGGGGTTCGGCGGCGACCAATGGGTGGCCGATCACCTGTTCCGCCTTGAGGGGGGCCATTGGGCGTTGCAGGACGCCTGGGTCACCCGCACGCTGGTGCACAAGGGCGGCAAATGGCTGAGCACGGCAGCGGCGCTGGTTGCGATCCTGCTGTGCTTCCACCAC
The DNA here is from genome assembly GCF_029841665.1 of Stenotrophomonas sp. GD03819. Lineage (NCBI taxonomy): Bacteria > Pseudomonadati > Pseudomonadota > Gammaproteobacteria > Lysobacterales > Lysobacteraceae > Stenotrophomonas > Stenotrophomonas sp. GD03819. The sequence continues at coordinate 2,235 of NZ_JAOCEW010000063.1, read as the reverse complement.
TGGCGGAAGGGTCGCGATCGCACCCTGCGGTGGGCGCTGCTTTATGTCGTAATTGCCATGGCTCTGGGCACGGGTGTGATCTCCCTGCTGAAGTCGCTGGTGCCGATGGAATGCCCCTGGGACCTGCTGCGCTACGGCGGCCACCAGCCTTTCATCGGGCTTTTCACGGCGCGCCCCGCAGGCATGGCCGCGCAGGCCTGCTTCCCGGCGGGCCACGCCAGCGCGGGTTATGCATGGTTGTCCCTGTACTTTTTTGCCTTGCTGTGGCGCCCTTCATGGCGCTGGGCCGGGTTGTGGATCGGCCTTGCCACCGGCTTGGTGTTCGGCATCAGCCAGCAGCTGCGGGGTGCGCATTTCCTTTCGCATGACGTTGCTACTGCTTTGATCTGCTGGCTGCTTTCGCTGGGCCTGTATCTGATCGTCAAACGCGTCCTGGCACGTCGTCAGCTGGACCGTCCCCACCGCCAGGAGGCAAACGCATGAGTGCATCGGTCCAACGCCCCGCCCGCCTTCCCGCGTTGGCGAACCTTCGCCGTTGGCGGCCGCAGCTGTCCACCGAAGCACTGATCGCACTGACCAGCCTGTTCTTCGCGGTGGCCGGCAACGGCCTGTTCTGGCACAGCGCGATGGCCAGCCATCCGGGCAGCCTGCGCTACGCGCTGTCGCTGCTGCTGTTGCTGCTGGGTGCGCACGGCGTGCTGCTGGGCATCCTGGTCTGGCGCTGGAACGCCAGGGTGGTGATCAGCCTGTTGCTGCTGGTGACCGCATTCGCCGCGCACTACATGAGCCGTTACCACATCTACCTGGATGCGGACATGTTGCGCAACGTGCTGGCGACCGATCCCAAGGAAAGCCGCGAGCTGATGACCGTGTCGCTGGTGTGGCCGGTGCTGTTGCTGGCGGTGTTGCCGATGATCGTGCTGTGGCGCGTGCAGCTGCGCCGCCGCAGCTGGGGTCGCAGCCTGCTCTGGCGCGTCGGCTTCCTGGTGGTGGCGGCAGTGACCGCGGTAGGCGGCGCATTGATCTCGTTCCAGGATGTCTCGGCACTGATGCGCAACCAGCGCGAAGTGCGTTACCTCGCCACCCCGGCCAACGTGCTGCTGGGCCTGCCGCGCGCACTGCGTGGCGACAACCCGGTGCAGCGCGCGCCGAAGCTGCCGATCGGTACCGATGCCAAGGCCACCCCGCGTGCACCTGCCAGCAAGCCGCGCCTGCTGGTGATCGTCATGGGCGAAACCGTGCGCGCACAGAACTGGGGCCTCAACGGTGGCCGCAACACCACCCCGGAACTGGCCCAGGCCAGTGTGGTCAATTTCCCGGATATGCATTCGTGCGGCACCAGCACCGAGGTTTCGCTGCCGTGCCTGTTCTCGCCATGGGGCCGTCACGACTACGACGAGAAGAAGATCCGTGCACACCAGTCGCTGCTGCACGTATTGAACCGTGCCGGCATCGCACCGTTGTGGCGTGACAACCAGTCCGGATGCAAGGGCGTGTGCGAAGGCCTGGAGTTCCAGTCGCTGTCCGATGCGACCACCCCGGGCCTGTGCGCCGACGGCCGCTGCATGGACGAGATCCTGCTGCAGGACCTGGCCACCCAGGTGCGCGCCAAGCCCGGCGATCGCGTGGTGGTGCTGCACCAGCTGGGCAACCACGGCCCGGCGTACTTCGAGCGTTACCCGGCCGCCTTCGCCCGCTTCAAGCCAACCTGCGATACCCGTGACATCGGCCGCTGCTCGCGCGAAGAGATCACCAACAGCTACGACAACGCCGTGCTGTACACCGATCACTTCCTGAGCAAGACCATCGGTACGCTGCAGGGCATGCAGGACTACGACACGGCGATGATCTACCTGTCCGACCACGGCGAGTCGCTGGGCGAGAAGGGCCTGTTCCTGCACGGCGTGCCTTACGCCATCGCCCCGGCCGAGCAGACCCGGGTGCCGATGACGATGTGGTTCTCGCCGGGCTTCGCCAGCAGCCGCGGGCTGGACCTGCAATGCGTGCGCAGGCGTTCGGCGGCCTATACCGACCACGACAACCTGTTCCCGTCGGTGCTGGGCCTGATGCAGGTGAAGACGGCGCTGTACGAGCGCGATCGCGACGTGTTCGCCAACTGCGAAGGTTGAGGGTGGTTTGGCAGGGCTTGCAGCCCTGCACCTGCAGAGGCAACGTCAACCGCAACGGCTGAAGCAACAGCAGAAGCGGGTTTCCTGAGGGTTGGCGGGGTGGGTC
>NZ_JAOCEW010000062.1:0-15500 GCF_029841665.1 Stenotrophomonas sp. GD03819 | reverse complement strand
TCTCGTTATGCATGCCCCACCTCAGTGCGTGATGTCGTCATGCGCCAGATCCCCCGGACGGATGGTCGGCGGCGTGGTGAAGGTGTGCGCCGGTGCCGGCGATGGCAGCGTCCACTCCAGCCCACGTGCGCCTTCCCAGGAACGCGCCTCGGCCTTCTCGCCATTGCGCAGCGAGGACAGCAGGATCGCGGCCATCATGAACGGCGTGACGAACATGCCGAACGCACCGATCGAGCTGATCAGGTTCCAGTCGGCGAAGGCCACGCTGTAATCGGGAATACGGCGCGGCATGCCGGCCAGGCCGAGGAAGTGCTGCGGGAAGAACAGCAGGTTGACGAACACGATCGACCACCAGAAGTGCACCTTGGCCCACTTCTCGCTGTACATGCGCCCGGTCCACTTCGGCCACCAGTAGTACACCGCGGCAATCAGCGCGAACACCGCGCCGGTCACCAGCACGTAGTGGAAGTGGGCGACCACGAAGTAGGTGTCGTGATACTGGAAGTCGGCGGCAACGATCGCCAGCATCAGGCCGGAGAAGCCGCCGATGGTGAACAGGATGACGAAGGCCACCGACCACAGCATCGGCGCTTCGAACGTCAGCGAGCCGCGCCACATGGTGCTGACCCAGTTGAACACCTTCACGCCGGTCGGGATCGAGATCAGCATGGTGGCGAACATGAAGTAGATCTCGCCACCCAGCGGCATGCCCACGGTGAACATGTGGTGGGCCCAGACGATGAACGACAGGAACGCGATCGCGGCGGTGGCGTACACCATCGCCTGGTAGCCGAACAGCGGCTTGCGGCTGAAGGTCGGGATGATCTCGCTGACCACGCCGAAGGCGGGCAGGATCATGATGTAGACCTCGGGGTGCCCGAAGAACCAGAAGATGTGCTGGTACATCACCGGGTCACCGCCACCGGCGGCATTGAAGAAGCTGGTGCCGAAGAACTTGTCGGTCAGCAGCATGGTCACCGCACCGGCCAGCACCGGCATCACCGCAATCAGCAGGAAGGCGGTGATCAGCCAGGCCCAGCAGAAGATCGGCATCTTCAGCAGGTCGATGCCTGGCGCACGCATGTTGAGCACGGTGGCGATGATGTTGATCGCGCCCATGATCGAACTGATGCCGGCCACGTGGATTGCGAACACGCTGAAGGCGACGTTGTAGCCCCCCTGCAGCGACAGCGGCGGGTACAGGGTCCAGCCACCGGCCGGTGCACCACCGGGCAGGAACAGGGTCAGCAGCAGCAGGCTGAAGGCCACCGGCAGCAGCCAGAACGACCAGTTGTTCATGCGCGGCAGCGCCATGTCCGGCGCGCCGATCTGCAGCGGGATCATCCAGTTGGCCAGGCCCACGAAGGCCGGCATCACGCCACCGAAGATCATCACCAGCGCATGCACGGTGGTCATCTGGTTGAAGAACTCGGGCTTGACGAACTGCAGGCCCGGCTGCGCCAGCTCGGCGCGGATCACCACGCTCATCGCCGCACCGATGATGAACATGATGAAGCTGAAACCGAGGTACAGCGTGCCGATGTCCTTGTGGTTGGTCGAGAAGAACCAACGCTCGAAGAAGCTCTGGTGGTGATGGTGATCGTCGTGCCCAACTGCCGAGTGCGCCATTGCAAAACACCTCTCAGAATCGGTTGTCACCACGGCCGCGAGCGGCCGCGGGCTTTACATCACGCGCCGCTGGCTGCGGTGGCAGGTGCGCTGCCCGCTTCTGCAGCAGCAGGCGCAGCCGGTGCTTCGCCCGCCGGTGCAGTCGGTTCGGTCGGTTCGGCCGGTGCCGCAGGTGCCGCCGGCGTGGCAGGCGCCGCAGGCTTGCGCTGCGCCAGCCACTGCTTGAAGTCTTCCTTGGACACCGCCTCGACCACGATCGGCATGAAGCCGTGGTCCTTGCCGCACAGCTCTGCGCACTGCCCGCGGTACACGCCGGGCTGCTCGATGCTGGTCCAGGCTTCGTTGATGAAGCCGGGGATGGCGTCCTGCTTCCAGCCCAGCGCCGGTACCCACCAGGCGTGGATCACGTCGTCGGAGGTGATGACGAAACGCACCTTGGTATCGACCGGCAGCACCAGTCGGTTGTCGACATCCAGCAGGTAGTGCGGATGGCTCTCGCGGGTCGGCACGACGCCGCTCTGCCGCACACGGTCGGACTCGCGGTCCAGGCGGCTGGTGAAGGTGACGTTCTCGCCGAGGTATTCGTACTTCCACATCCACTGGTAGCCGGTGACCTTCACCGTCATCTCGGCATCGCGGGTGTCGTACATCTTGATCAGGTTGGCCGTGGCCGGCCAGGCCATCACGATCAGGATGATCACCGGGATCACCGTCCAGATCACCTCGGCCTTGGTGTTGTGGCTGAAGGTGGCGGCGACCGCGCCCTTGGATTTGCGGAACTTGAACATGGCGTAGGCCATCGCCCCGAACACGATGACGCCGATCACCGTGCAGATGATCAACGACAGGTTGTTCGATTCCCAGGCCAGGCGCGAGGTCTGGGTCACCCCCTTGCCCATGTTCAGCTGCCACGGCTTGGGATCGGCCGCCTGGGCCCAGGCCAACGCCGGCATCAGTCCCCCGGTCGCCAGCACTGCGGCAACCGCGTTCACGCACTTCGTGCCCCACCTGCTGCTTTGCTTCATTGCCTAGACCCTTAGCGTCGTCGGTTGCCGCCATCGCTGGCGGCGAGCAAGCTTTCAAGTGTCTCTGCAAGCGTCTGACGTTCGGCCGGCGCGAGGAAACTCCCCACCTCCACCTGCCGGCCGCTGGATGCCAGCCGGACCCTCTCATCGTCGGTGAGCAGGCGCACCCAGTGGGGGTGGGCCCGGAACACCGGCGATCCACCGGGTACAGGAATGACCTCCACGTACGCCGGCACTACCCGGATCTCCTCCTGCCGTTCTCCGCTGCGCCACAAGGCACGCAGCGCCGCCGCCAGCACCAGGCTGTACAGCAGCGCGAACAGGGGGGCGAATGCATTGCCGGCCAACCACCCGAGGGCGGACACCAGCCACATCGCACCCGACAACACGGTGAACAACAGGACGAACTGCCGGGCATCGAGCGCCCGTGGGGGACGCAGCCGCAGCTGCGTACCTGACCCATCCGGAGCTGGAAGCACCTCGATCATGTCGCAACCGCGTTCCTGCCGCGGGAAACGTCTCGATGGTAGCCCCGCCCTCTCGCCGGTAGCAAGGGTGCATTCACACTTTTTCCCATGCTGCAACACAGCATGAGGTCGGCGACACAAATGACGAATTCAGCACAAATTCTTCCGAGCTTGCTGAACACGCTGAATCCACCGCAGCTAGGGGCTATCAGCACTTCACCAAGGTGGCTGCGGGGCACTTCCGGAACCCGCAAAAATGATTAAAATCGCCAAGTTTTCCACTGGCCGGACCGGCATGAACGCACCTTCCTCCTCCCCTGCCGCCCACGACGCTCCGCGTCCCGGCGCGCTGCTGTCGCCGGAACTGCCGGCGCCCCCCAACCCGTTCCGCCAGGCCATCACCGATGCCTGGTTGAAGGACGAGGCCAGCCATGTGCGCGAGCTGCTGGCCCAGGCCCGCCTGCCCGCCGACGAGCAGGCCAGGGTGCAGGCGCTGGCCGCCGACCTGGTCGGCCGCGTGCGCGTGCGTGCCAAGGACCAGGGCGCCATCGAAGCCTTCATGCGCCAGTACGACCTGGGCAGCGAGGAAGGCGTGCTGCTGATGTGCGTGGCCGAGGCGCTGCTGCGCATTCCGGACCAGGACACCGCCGACAAGCTGATCCGCGACAAGCTGGCCGATGCCGACTGGGAAAAGCACCTGGGCGGCAGCGACTCGGTGCTGGTCAACGCCTCCACCTGGGGCCTGATGCTGACCGGCAAGCTGGTGCAGATGAACGATGCCACCCGCGCCGATGCGCCCAGCGCGTTCAAGCGCCTGGTCGGCCGCGTGGGTGAGCCGGTGGTGCGCCTGGCCGTGCGCCAGGCGATGAAGATCATGGGCCACCAGTTCGTCATGGGCCGTACCATCAGCGAAGCGCTGTCGCGCTCGCACAAGGGCGACAACGCGAACTACCGCTACTCCTTCGACATGCTGGGCGAAGGCGCGCTGACCATGAAGGACGCGCTGCGCTACCTGGAAGACTACCGTCGTGCGATCCACGCCATCGGCGGCGATCACAAGGCACGCGGCGGCCGTCCGGACGGCGACGTCAACAACGCCCCGGGCATCTCGATCAAGCTGTCGGCGCTGTACCCGCGCTACGAGCACGCCAAGCGCGAGCGCGTACTGAAGGACCTGGTGCCGGGCGTGCTGGAACTGGCGCAGCTGGCCAAGAGCTACGGCATCGGCTGCACCGTCGACGCCGAAGAGTCCGACCGCCTGGAACTGTCGCTGGACATCATCGAGCAGGTGTTCTCCGATGCCTCGCTGTCCGGCTGGGATGGTTTCGGCGTGGTCGTGCAGGCCTACCAGAAGCGCACCCCGTACACGATCGACCACCTGGCCGACATGGCGCGCCGCGCCGGTCGCCGCCTGCAGGTGCGCCTGGTGAAGGGCGCCTACTGGGATGCCGAGATCAAGCGCGCGCAGATCGAAGGCTATCCGGGCTACCCGGTGTTCACCCGCAAGCAGAACACCGACGTGTCCTACCTGGCCTGCGCAAAGCGCCTGTTCACCCATGCCGACGCGATATACCCGATGTTCGCCACGCACAACGCGCACACCATCGCCGCAGTGCGCAGCATCGCCAATGGCGGCGTGTACGAGCACCAGAAGCTGCACGGCATGGGTGACGATCTGTACGCCGAAGTGGTGCCGGCCGATCGCTTGAACCTGCCCTGCCGCGTGTACGCCCCGGTCGGTTCACATGAAGACCTGCTGCCGTACCTGGTGCGCCGCCTGCTGGAAAACGGCGCCAACTCCAGCTTCGTCAACCGCATCACCGACGAGCGCGTGCCGATCGCCGACCTGATCCGCGATCCGGTCGAGATGGTGTCCTCGTTCGAATCGATTCCGCATCCCAAGATCCCGCTGCCGGTTGACCTGCTGCGCAGCCAGAACCACGACAGGAAGAACTCCATGGGCGCCAATCTCGCCAACGACAACGAACTGCGCGCCCTGGCCGAGCAGATCAACGCGGCTGTGAAGCCCTGGCAGGCCGCTCCGCTGGTACCGGGTGCGAACCCGGCCGGCGCCGCGCTGCCGGTGACCAACCCGGCCGACACCCGCGAAGTGGTCGGCCAGTGGCTGGCCGCCGACGCTGCCACCGTGCAGAAGGCCCTGGCCAATGCCGTGGCCGCGCAGCCGGCCTGGAACCGCACCCCGGCCGCCAGCCGCGCCGCCATCCTCGAGCACGCCGCCGACCAGCTGGAAGCGCGCATGCCGGAGTTCATGGCGCTGTGCGTGAAGGAAGCCGGCAAGAGCCTGCCCGACAGCATCGCCGAAGTGCGCGAAGCGGTGGATTTCCTGCGCTACTACGCCAAGCAGGCACGCGAGCAGTTCAGCCACGCCGAGAAGCTGCCGAGCCCGACCGGTGAATCCAACGAGCTGCAGCTGCACGGCCGCGGCGTGTTCGTCTGCATCAGCCCGTGGAACTTCCCGCTGGCGATCTTCCTGGGCCAGGTGGCCGCTGCACTCGCCGCTGGCAACAGCGTGATCGCCAAGCCGGCCGAGCAGACCAATCTGATCGGCTACTACGCGGTGAAGCTGCTGCACGACGCCGGCGTGCCGGCCGAAGTGGTGCAGTTCCTGCCCGGCGACGGCGCCACCGTCGGTGCCGCGCTGACCGCCGACCCGCGCGTGGCCGGCGTGGCCTTCACCGGTTCCACCGACACCGCCCGTGCGATCAACCGCGCGATGGCCGCACGTGACGCCGCCATCGGTGTGCTGATTGCCGAGACCGGCGGCCAGAATGCCTTCATCGCCGATTCCTCGGCGCTGCCGGAACAGCTGGTCAAGGACGCGATCGGTTCGGCCTTCACCTCCGCCGGCCAGCGCTGCTCGGCCGCGCGCGTGCTGTTCGTGCAGGACGACATCGCCGACAAGGTGATGACCATGCTGGCCGGTGCGATGAAGGAGCTGAAGGTCGGCAACCCCGGCCTGCTGTCCACCGACGTCGGCCCGGTGATCGACGCCGATGCACTGAAGATCCTGCAGGACCACGCCGAACGCATGGACCGCGAAGCGCGCCTGATCGCCGCTGCCGAGCTGTCCGCCGAAGCCGCCAATGGCACCTTCTTCGCACCGCGCGCGTACGAACTGAAGGACCTGGGCCAGCTGCAGAAGGAAGTGTTCGGTCCGGTGCTGCACGTCATCCGCTGGAAGGGCGACCAGCTCGACGCGGTGATCGACCAGATCAACGCCACCGGCTACGGCCTGACCCTGGGCGTGCATTCGCGCATCGACGAAACCGTTGATCGCATCAGCAACGGCGTCCACGTCGGCAACGTCTACGTCAACCGCAACCAGATCGGTGCGGTGGTCGGCGTGCAGCCGTTCGGCGGCCAGGGCCTGTCCGGCACCGGTCCGAAGGCCGGCGGCCCGCACTACCTGCTGCGTTTCGCCACCGAAAAGACGGTGACGGTGAACACCACTGCCGCCGGCGGCAACGCCTCGCTGCTGACCCTGGGCGACTGATCGCCCGGTTGATGCGGCAAACGAGAAACCCCGCGAAAGCGGGGTTTTTTGTGCATTGCTTGCTGTAGAGCCGAGCCCATGCTCGGCTTGAACGGTACAGCCGAGCATGGGCTCGGCTCTACACCCGCATCAGATTGCGCCAGTGGCGCAACGCCACCAGTGCGTTGATCCAGAAACCGATGTACAGGATCGAGGTCAGATGCAGGCCACGGCTGTAGTACAGCGGCACCGCGACGGTATTCACCAGCAGCCACACCCACCACGATTCCAGCTTGCGCCGCATCATCAGGATCTGGGCGATCACGCTCAGCACCAGCACCGCCGAATCGATGTAGGGCGCGTAGGCGTTGGTCAGGCGGGTCAGCATCCAGCCGTAGCCGAAGGTCGCCACCACCGCCAGTGGTGCCAGCCACGTCCAGGCACGCGGTCGCAATGAGGTGATCGGCAGGGGTGCACCGTGGTCGCCGCGCAGCCACTGCCACCAGCCCAGCACGCTGATGGCGATGAAGAAGAACTGCAGCACCATGTCTGCATACAGGTGAGAGCGCTCGAACACCGCCGCGAACAGCGCGCAGCCGACGATGCCCAGCCACCAGGTGTGCACGTTGTTGCGGCCGGCCAGCAGGATCGAGCCGGCGACGGCGATGTTGGCGGCCAGCTCCAGCTGGAAGTTCGGGTCGGACAGGTTCATCGCGCTATTGTCGTGGATCCACGCGCTGCGTAGGCAATCGGCTGGATCCACACCCTGCGTGGATGCCCCAAGGCGTTCCACAAAAAAAGAAGGCCCCGCTTGCGCGGGGCCTTCCGTGTACTGCGTCAGGCCGAGGCCTGGATCAGAACTTGTACTGGAACGAAGCAGCCAGCACGTCGCCACGGACCTTGTACTTGCCCGACAGCGAGTTGCCCTGGTTGGCAGTGGTCGCACGCACGTTCACGTTCGGATCGCTGGTGAACAGGTGGGTGTAGCCAAAGTTCCACTCGGTGTTCTGCGACGGGGTCCAGCCCACACCCAGCGACAGCCACTTGCGGCTGGTATCCGGCACGCGGACGTCGCGGTGGGCGTCGGTGGTCGGGGTCTGGTCCAGCGCAACACCACCGCGCAGGGTGACGGTGTCGCTCAGCTTGTAGTCAGCGCCCAGCGACACGAAGGTGGTGTCACGGTAGCCGAACTCCAGGACCGAATCCGCCTGCGGCGAAGCGTAGTCGACGGTGACGCTGTCAAAGGCGGTCGACCAGGCGGTGCGGGTCACGTCGCCCATCACGGTCCAGCGGTCGTTGACCTTGTGGGTCACGCTCAGGGTGGCCGAGGCCGGCATGGTCACCGTGGCCTTGCCGCTGGTGTCCATGAACCAACCGCGGGTACGCGGCGAGTTGGTCAGCAGGGAACGGGCGCGGTCGGCGCCGCTGAAGGTCGCATCACCACCGGTGATCTTGTGCTCGACCTTCGAACGGTAGCTCAGGCCGATGTGGGTGTTCTCGTCGATCGAGAACAGGCCACCGACGGTCCAGCCCACGGCATTGTTGTCACCCTCGATCTTCAGGGTGCCATCGGCGCTGCCCGGGGCGAAGCCCGGAGCGCCGGCACCGGCCAGGATGCTGCCGTAGTCGACGGCGTTGCTCAGCTCGATGGTCAGGTGTTCGACGAACACCGACGCGCCGAAGGACACGTATGGGTTGACGTCATACGACGCGGCGAAGCCGAGGTCGATGGCCTTCAGATCGGTCTTCAGGCCGCTGTAACGACCGACCCAACCGTTGTCGTATTCGGTCTTGAAGCCGAACGGTGCGGTCAGCGACACACCGAAGTGGGCCTTCTCGCCGATCGGCATGTGGAAGTACGCGGCCGGAACCGGAGCGATCATGCCGGCGTCGCCGCCGTCACCACCGGTCTGCGGACGGCCTGCTGCATTGCGGCCCTGGCCCTTGAACTCGGCCTTGAAGCTGATGGCGCTCAGGTCGCCCTGGACCAGGGTGCCATCGAGCTGGCGCATGCCGGCCGGGTTGACGGCGATGATGGAGGCGTCGCCTTCGGCGCTGCCGGAGCCGGCGAACGCGCGGCCCAGGCCCTTGGCGCTGTTTTCCTTCAGCTGGAAGGCAGCGGCATTGGCGTCGGCGGCAGCCAGCGCACCGGCAACGCCGACGGCCAGCAGGGTCAATCGGGCAATGGTGGAAGCGGTTTGCATCGTAGTTCTCTCTCTCCGGTAAGCGGTGATGGTGCTCTGAGTGCGCCTGCGCCCGGCGGGCCTTGGGGCCCTTCGGAGCGCGCCGGATTCCCCTCCCGACATACGACGCCGTATGCGAGTATTACCCAGACCTGTTAATGAAACAATAACAGCGCAGGCGCTTTTTCGTCTCAAAAGCTGAACAGGACAATCCCCGCCGTAAGCGCCCTCACGCTAGGCTAGTGCCCATGTTCGTCTCCCTCCCGTCGCGCAAGAAGGCAGCCCTGCGCTGGGCCACGCCCGTGCTGTTTGCGGCACTGTGGCTGGCGTTCCTGTGGTCGATCTCGCGTCCGGATGACGCCCGGGGCAGCCTCTGGCTGGACTGGGGCGCCCTGTCCACCGGCCTGACCCACCCGCTGGACTGGTGGGCGACCCTGCAGGACGGCAGCGTGCTGCGCCTGTTCACCGCCCTGTTCCTGCACGCGGACTGGTCACACCTGCTGGGCAATCTGGTGTTCCTGCTGATCTTCGGCCTGCCCGCCGAACGGGTGCTGGGCCCGTGGCGCCTGCTGCTGCTGTTCCTGGTCGGCGGTGCGGTGTCCAATCTGGTGGCCATCTACACCATGGGCAGCCCGGACCAGATCATCATCGGTGCCAGCGGTGCGGTGTCAGCGCTGATCGGCGCCTATCTGGCCCTGTTCCCGGGCGCCCGGCTGGGCGTGGTGATCCCGCTGGGCCTGTTCCTGGAGTTCGTGCGCGCCCCGGCCTACCTGCTGATCGGCGTCTGGGCGGCGCTGCAGGTGGTGTTCGCCCATATCGGCCCCAGCTTCGGCATGGTGGCCTGGTGGGCGCACATCGGTGGCTTCCTGTTCGGCCTGCTGTACGGCGTGTACGTGCGCGCCGCGATCGCACGCCGCCTGCGCAAGCGGCACGGCTTCTGACCCCCTGGGGTGCCGGCCGCTGGCCGGCGTCACGCTCACCCGCTCGTTCGTAGATCAGTCGAGCACGGCTCGACGCTACAGAATCAGGGCTTGGCCGGAGCCGGTGCGGGCTTTGCTTCCGGCTTTGCTTCCGGCTTCGCTTCCGGCTTCGGTTCTACCTTCGCCTCCGGCTTCGCAGCTGTGGCCTTCGCGGCCTTCGCCGCATCCGCTTTCGCCGCTTCGGCCTTCAAGCGTGCAGCCACCGAACCCGGATTCTTCAGCTCAGCCAGCGCGTCGTTGATCGGGCCATCGCCCGGCAGTACGGCGCCGGCGTGGTAGCCCTCGGTGCCTTCGTCGTCACCGCGCAGATGGCCCGGCAGGGTCGCTTCGCTGTAATCGCTCAGGCTGGCCGGCAGCGCCTCGTCTTCCGAGCGCGCCGCAGGCTTCAGTTCGACCTCCGGCACGATGCCGGTGGCCTGGATCGACTTGCCGCTGGGCGTGTAATAACGCGCGGTGGTCAGCTTCACCGAATCACCGTTGTCCAGCGGCAGCACGGTCTGCACCGAGCCCTTGCCGAAGGTGCGGCTGCCGACCACGCGGGCGCGCTTGTTGTCGCGCAGTGCGCCGGCCAGCACTTCCGAGGCACTGGCCGAACCCGCATCGACCAGCACCACCACCGGTGCACCCTTCAACAGATCGCCCGGGGTCGCATCGAAGCGTGCATCGCTGATGCTGATGCGGCCGCGGGTGCTGACGATGTTGCCCTTGTCGAGCAGGTCGTCGGCCACCTGCACGGCAGCGGTCAGCAGGCCACCCGGGTTGCTGCGCAGATCCAGCACCAGGCCCTTGAGCTGGCCACCGGACTGCTTCTGCAGCTGCTGCACGTGCTTCTGGAAGTCCGAACCGGTGTCGGCCTGGAACGTGCTCAGGCGGATATAGCCATAGCCGGGTTCCAGCAGGCGGCTGCGCACACTGGTCACGCGGATGGTCTGCCGGGTGAGGCTGACATCGAAGGGCTTGGGCTTGCCTTCGCGCACGATGGTCAGCACCACCTTGCTGCCGGCCGGGCCGCGCAGCGGTTCGCTGGCATCGATCGCGCTGATCGGCTTGCCGTCGATGGCGATGATCAGGTCACCGGCGAGGATGCCGGCCTTCGCCGCCGGCGTGTCGTCGATCGGCGAAATCACCTTCATGCTGGCGTTGTCGGGCTGCTGCTGCAGCTCCACGCCGATGCCTTCGTAGGCGCCGCTGGCCTGCTCGTCGAACGCCTGCGCGTCTTCCTTGTTGAAGTAGGTGCTGTGCGGGTCGAGGTCGAGCAGCAGGCCACGCACCGCGGCCTGCATCAGCTTCTTGTCATCGACCGGATCGACGTAGGCGGCCCGCACTGCGTTGTAGACGGCCACGAAGCGGCGGATGTCCTCCAGCGGCACCTTCGAGGTCACCGCCTCCTCGCTGCTCGCTGCCTGCCCGCCGGTTTCCTGGCTCGGGGCGGGCGCGGTCTGCTGCGCCCAGGACAGCGCTGGCAACAGGGCCAGCAAGAGGGTGGCGGTACGGGCTGCGCGCATGGATCACTCCTGTCGACGGTGGCATGGTGCCCAAGGCACATGCACCGATTATGCGCGAAGCACAGCTAAATTCCCGTTGAATCCGCCCTGCACGCGGAAGCGCTGGATTCAGCGCCGCTGCAGCCAGCTGTCAGGGTTCACCGGCTGCCCACCACGACGCAGCTCGAAATACAGCGCGGTGACGCCCTGGCCGCCGGAATTGCCGACCTTGGCCACCGCATCACCACGGCTGACCCGCGCGCCGGCATCCTTGAGCAGGGTGTCGTTGTGGGCGTACAGGCTCATGTAGCCGTTGCCGTGGTCGACGATCAGGATCATGCCGTAGCCGGTCATCCAGTCGGAGAACACCACAGTGCCATCGGCCACCGCGGTGACGGTGCTGCCGGCCGGTGCACCGATCAGCACGCCGCTGCTGGTGCGGCCATCAGGCAGCTTGCCGCCATAGCGGGCCAGCAGGTTGCCGGACAACGGCCAGCCCAGGCCACCGACCTTCGGCGCCGGTGCCGACGCCACCGCCGGCGGAACCTTGGTCGGCGGCGGCGGGCGGCCCTGCGCAGCGGCCTGGCGTGCGGCCCGCTCGGCAGCGGCCTTTTCGGCGGCGGCTCGGCGTGCAGCCGCGCGACGCTCGGCCTCGGCGCGGGCGGCGGCCGCGCGCAGATTGGCCAGCAGTGTTTCCAGCGCCTTGGCGTCCTGGCCCAGCGCCTGTTCCTTCTCGCGCTGGTCCTTGAAGCGTTCGTCCAGCGAGGCCACGGTCTTGGCGCGATCGCGACGGTCGGCTTCCAGCGCCGCCGCCTGCTGCTTCTGGTCCTGTTGTGCACCCTGCAGCTTCTGCTTGCGCTCGGCGATCTGCGCCTGCAGCGCTTCCAGTTCCTTCAGGTCGGCGGTCAGCGTGGTGATCCGCTGCGCACGCTCGCGTTGCAGGTAACGATGGTAGGCCAGGGCGCGATTGGCATCGGCTACCGTGTCCTGCGACAACAGCAGCTTCAGTGGTGCGTGGTTGCCCAGCTGGTAGGCTGCACGCAGCAGGCCGGCCAGCTCGCGATGCTGCTGGGCGAGGTTGGCCTGCAGCGTGCTGCGGCGTTGTTCGGCCTCGGCCAGGGCCCTTCCCTGCTCGCGCAGCGCGGTTTCCGTCTGCGCAAGCGCACGGCCGGTGCGGGCCACCTTCTCATCTGCCTCGCGCAGCTGCTGCGAGGCCTGGCCACGCTGGCCTTCGATCTGCCGGCGCTCCTGCGCCACGCCCTTCAGCTCATTGCGCAGTTTCTGCAGCTTGCGCTCGGTCTCGCGCGTGGTCTGCGCGGCACCCGGCAACGGCAACGCCAGTGCCAAGGCCAGCCCCAACAGCAGGCAGCGCCCGCCGCGGGCAGCGGCGATGTGATGTCGGCGTGATGGGAAGACGTTGTTGCGCAAGGGCTTTCCAGTGACTTCAGGCAGTTGCAGGGGGTACCGGGGAATGGTGACATCTCCGCACGCGGCCTGCCAGCCGCACATCCATCGAGGTCCCCATGAAAGCTCTCTCCATTCCGCTGCTGTTGGGCGTACTGCTGGCCACCGGGCCGGTCTGCGCCCAGGAGAACATCAGCAAGGTCAACGGCAGCATCAGCGCCGAACCCGGCCAGCGCTACGGCAAGCTGGACACCGTCAACGGCGGCATCCGCGTCGGCGAAGGCGTCGAGACCGGCAGCATCGACACCGTCAACGGCGGGGTGAAGGTCGCCGATCGCGCGCGCACCGGCAAGATCGAAACGGTCAACGGCGGTGTGCGTCTGGGCCGCGAAGTGATCGCCCATGGCAACGTCAGCACCGTCAACGGCAGCATCTTCAGCGATCGCGGCAGCCAGATCGAAGGCGGCGTTGAAACTGTGAACGGCGGCATCGGGCTGGTCGAAAGCCGCGTCGGCAACGACGTGGAAACCGTCAACGGTGACATCACCGTGGGCATCGGTTCGCAGGTCAAGGGCGGTGTGCACGTGCGCAAGCCGAACTTCAGCGTCTCGCTGACCGCCAGCCGCAAGCCACGCGTGATCATCGGCCCGAATGCCGTGGTCGACGGCCCGTTGCAGTTCGAGCGCGAGGTTGTGCTGTACGTGCACCGCACGGCCCGCATCGGCCCGGTGACCGGCGCCGAGCCGATCCCGTTCGACACCGAAACCGCTCCGGCGGACTGAGCACATCGCGCCCATCGGTTCGGTGATACTCGCTGTTACCGGTCGTACACGAGGTACGGCCGCCCTTTGTTTTCCAGGAATCGACGATGCCCCGCAAACTCCTCCTGTGCCTGGCCGCTGCGGCCGCGCTCAGTGCCTGCAAAGGCGAAGACACTCCGGCGCCCGCGCCGGCCACCGACACCGCCGCTGCCAAGCCGGCGACCCATGCGTTCTCGCCGGAGATCAACGCCGGCGACTTCGCCGAGATGGTCAAGACGCTGGCTTCGGATGAATTCGAAGGCCGCGCCCCGGGCAGCAAGGGCGAGGAACTGACGGTCAACTACATCCGCGACCAGATGCAGCGCATCGGCCTGCAGCCTGGCAACGGTGACAGCTGGTTCCAGGATGTGCCGATGACCGAGACCACGGCCGACGCGTCGACCGTGCTGAAGATCACCCAGGGCGGCAAGACCACCGAGCTGAAGTTCGGCACCGACATGGTGGTGGGTACCCGTACCGGCCAGGCCGAGGTGAAGGTCGATGCCAGCGACCTGGTGTTCGTCGGCTACGGCGTCGATGCGCCGGAGCAGAAGTGGAATGACTATGCCGGCCAGGATTGGAAGGGTAAGACGGTCGTGATGTTCGTCAACGACCCGGGCTTCCATGTCGATGACGCGAAGCTGTTCGACGGCAAGCGCATGACCTACTACGGCCGCTGGACCTACAAGTTCGAGGAGGCAGCGCGCAAGGGCGCCGCTGCCGCGCTGATCGTGCACGACACTGCCGGTGCCTCCTATGGCTGGGACGTGGTGAAGAACTCCTGGGCCGGGCCGCAGTACGACCTGCCGGCGAAGGATGACCCGGATGCCCGCATTCCGGTGCAGGGCTGGCTGAGCGCCGACGCCGCCAAGGCGCTGTTTGCCGGTGCCGGCCTGGACCTGGCGCAGGCTTACAAGGATGCGAGCAAGCGCGGCTTCAAGCCGGTGCCGCTGAAGGCCACCGCCGCGGTCGACCTGAAGAGCCAGATCGCGCAGAAGCAGTCGCGCAACGTGGTGGGCGTTTTGCCGGGCAGCAAGCGTGCCGACGAAGCCGTGCTGTACATGGCGCACTGGGACCACCTGGGCAAGCACGAGGGTGAAACCGGCGACAACATCTACAACGGTGCGGTCGACAACGCGACCGGCGTGGCCGGCATCCTTGAGGTGGCTGAAGCGATGGCCCACCAGGAGCCGAAGCCGGAACGTTCGGTGGTGTTCCTGGCGGTGACTCTGGAAGAGTCCGGCCTGCTGGGTTCGAAGTACTACGTCTCCCATCCGACCTTCCCGCTGGACAAGATCGCCGGTGTGATCAACATCGATGCGATGTCGGTGGCCGGCCGTGCCAAGGACGTGACCGTCACCGGCTTCGGCAGCTCGGAGCTGGAAGACATCCTCAAGCCGCTGGCTGCGGCCCAGGACCGCACGCTGCATGGTGAGACCTCGGTGCAGAGCGGCTTCTACTTCCGTTCGGATCACTTCAACTTCGCCAAGGCCGGCGTGCCGGCCCTGTACGCCGATGGAGGCGAAGACCTGCGCGAGGGTGGCGTGGACGCTGGCCGCAAGGCCGCGGCGGACTACGGTGCCAACCGTTACCACGGGCCGAAGGACGAATTCGATGCGTCCACCTGGAAGCTGGACGGTACGGTCGAAGACCTGCAACTGATGTATGGCGTCGGCAAGGAGCTGGCCGGCGGCGATCGTTGGCCGAACTGGTATGAGGGCAACCCGTTCAAGGCGGCCCGCGACGCGATGATGAAGGACAAGGCCCCGGCCAAGTAAGTCGGGCCATGCTCGACTGAACATCGTTGAGAGCAGAGCGGCGCCCCACGGGGCGCCGTTTTTTTGTGCGCTCCGCCATTGGTGGGTGCCAACCCTGGCCTGCTGTGTGTAGCGGCCAACCTGGGTTGGCGCCTTGGTTCCTTGCAGGGAGCATCCACGCATGGCGTGGATCTACCGCTGATCCCTCTGCTATCGGTAGTCGCCAACCGTGGTTGGCGCCGCCGCTCGCGGCGGTCAAAGAAAAACCCCGCTGCGTG
>NZ_JAOCEW010000061.1:0-16370 GCF_029841665.1 Stenotrophomonas sp. GD03819 | reverse complement strand
AATCACCGCTTTGACCAGGTCACGGTCGGCGTGCCGGGAAATCGCCCGCGCACCGAGCGCGATGGCCTGCGCGCGCAGCTCGGAAGTGACATCGTAGTGCGCACCGCTGGCCTTGTTCTGGAAGGCCCGCGGGGGAATGCCGAGCTGCGCCGCCATCGCGTGCAGCTCGGCCAGGGTGTCGGCCATCAGGTGCGCCCAGCGCTGTCCGCGCCAGGGATGCACCGCGTCATCGACGTAGACCGTCACCGCCGCGGCCGGTTCAGGCCTGCGGCTTGCTGTCGCTGTCAGCGGCCGGGGTGGCCTCGGCAGCAGCTTCAACCACTTCGCCTTCGGCGGCCTCAGCGGCTTCTTCGCCTTCTTCGGCTTCCACGGTCTCGAACTCGGCGACCAGCTTGTCCAGGTACTCGTCTGCGGTCTGCTCGGATTCGGCTGCCAGGGTGTCCAGCAGCTTCTGCAGCAGCTCGGAGTACTCCAGGTTGACCTTGCGGCCTTCCTTTTCCTGCACGTTGGACAGGTGCTTGAGCATGGCCAGCATCGGCACCGGGTTTTCGGCGTTGCCCATGGTCTGGCCGCCGATGGCCAGCAGCCACTCACGGCCCTGCAGACCGATGGCCGCGACCACCTGGCCGTCTTCGTTGGTCAGCACGGCATGGTTCTGCACCTGCTGCTGGGCGTTCAGGCGCAGGAACGGACGCTTGGCCTGCTGCTTCTTGCGCTTGTCGCGCTTGGCCTTGGAGTTCTGGGACATGGGGTGGGGTCACCTGGAAACGGAAAGACCGCCATTGTAGCGGCCGCACGCAGGTGGGGTCAGATCCCTTTCCAGGGAAAAGGGATCTGACCCCGGTTCAGTGCGCCTCACCCTGCGCGGCCTGCACGTCCGGGTCGGCGGTCGGCGCCGACAGCCCCACCTGTGGCCCGGCACCGGCCAGGGCGGCCGCTTCGGCGGCCTGGGTCATCACCACGATGCTGATGCGGCGGTTGATCGGGTTCTGCGGGTCGACCTTGTCGAACAGCACCGACGAAGACAGGCCGACCACGCGGGTGATCTTGCTGTCGTCCAGGCCACCATCGATCAGCGCGCGGCGTGCGGCATTTGCACGGTCGGCGCTCAGTTCCCAGTTGCCATAGCCGCGAGCGGCGGAATAGGCGGTGATGTCGGTGTGACCGGTCAGGCTGATCCGGTTCGGCACATGGTTCAGGTACTCGGCCAGCTCGTGCAGGATCTGCTGCGTGTACGGCTTCAGCGTGGCGCTGCCAAGGTCGAACATCGGCCGGTTCTGCTTGTCCACGATCTGGATGCGCAGGCCCTCCGGGGTCAGGTCCAGCAGCAGCTGGTCCTTGAACGGTTCCAGCGCCTGGCTCCTGCTGATCGCTTCCTGCAGCTCCTTCATCAGCTGTTCCAGCTGCTGCTTGTCGCGCTGCTGCTGGTCCACCGGCTGCGGTACTGCTTCCTTCTGGTTCTGGAAGGGATCGTTGCTGTTGCCCCGCGAAACGTCGGTGGCACCGCCCAGCTTGATCATCGAGGTGCTGGCGCCGCCCGGGCCGGCCATGCCGGGTGCCGGCGTGGCGTTCTGCCCGCTCAGCGGGCTGGGGTTGCGGAAGTACTCGGAAATGGCGGCACGGTCGTTCTTGTTGGTGGTGGCCATCAGCCACAGCACCAGGAAGAACGCCATCATCGCAGTCACGAAGTCGGCATAGGCCACCTTCCACGAACCGCCATGATGGGCGGCGTGGCCGGCCTTCTTGACCCGGCGGACGATGACGGTGGGCTTGGTCTCGGCCATGGCTTACTTGACCGTCTTCAGGTGCTGCTCGAAATCGGAGAAGGCCGGGCGCACGTTCGACGGCAGCGTCTTGCGGGCGAACTCCAGTGCGATCTTCGGGTTGTAGCCGCGCAGGCAGGCCAGCAGGGCGGTCTTCACCGATTCGTAGATGCGGCTGTCCTGCTCGGCGCGGGCCTCCATCGCGGCTGCCATCGGGCCGACGAAACCGTAGCCCAGCAGGATGCCGAGGAAGGTGCCGACCAGCGCACCGGCGACGTGGCCACCGACCTCGACGATGTCGCCACCGATCGAGCCCATGGTGATGACGATGCCCAGCACCGCCGCCACGATGCCGAAACCGGGCAATCCGTCGGCGACCTTGGTCAGCACCTGCGACGGCGCCATGGCCTCGGCGTGGTGCTTTTCCAGCTCCAGTTCCAGCAGCGGCTCCAGCTCGTGCGGCTCGATGTTGCTGCCGATCATCAGGCGCAGGCAGTCGGTGATGAAGTCGATCAGGTGGTGGTCGGCTTGCACCTTGGGGTAGTTGCCGAACAGCGCGCTCTCGGCCGGCCGCTCGACATGGTCTTCCAGCGCCATGAAGCCTTCGCGGCGGGCCTTGTTGAGCAGTTCATAGAGCAGGCTGAGGACGTCGATGTAGTCCTGCTGCTTGTAGCGCGGGCCCTTGAACACGCCGACCATGGCCTGCAGGGTCTGCTTGACCGTCTTGGCCGGCGTGCCGACCAGGAAGGCGCCGAGCGCGGCGCCGCCGATGATGACCAGCTCGTAGGGCTGCCAGAGGGCACCCAGGCGGCCGTGGGCACCGAGATAGCCCCCGATCACGCTGATGATGACGACCAGGAATCCAACGATGATGAGCATGGGGCGACGCAAGGAGAGGGGATATCTCCTTGTCGGCCCGTCGCCCGGTTTTCTGAAGAGGGAATTCTGTGAAGCCGGTCAGCGGAATGTTTCAGCCCGCCACGCCGCTTTCTGCGCCGCCACGCTGCAACGGATCGGGCCAGGGCTCGCCATTGCCGGTGAACGAAAGTGAGACGGAGTTCAGGCAGTGGCGCTCGTAGGTGGGCGGCGGACCGTCCGGGAACACGTGGCCCAGATGGCTGCCGCAGCGCGCGCAGGTGATCTCGGTGCGCACCATGCCGTGGCTGGTATCGCGGATCTCGCGCACGTGCGCCGGGTCGAACGGGGCAAAGAAGCTGGGCCAGCCGGTGCCGGAATCGAACTTGGTGCTGGAGCGGAACAGCGGCAGTGCGCACAGACGGCAGCAGTAGACGCCCTCGCGCTTGTTGTCGAGGAATACGCCGCAGAACGGCGCCTCGGTGCCGTGCTGCAGCAGTACGCGGCGTTCTTCGCCGCTGAGGCCGGCGACCAGCGCCTCGGTCTGGGTGGCGGTGGGGGGCGTCAGGTCGAAGGCGGTCATGGCGGCGCTCCGTGGGGTCGATGGCCTGGGGATGCCGGAAAACGTGGGGGTGCCGGCGCGCGCTTGCAAGTGTGATGGCCGTTCATGGGCGGCACACAGGTGCAGGCGCAAGGTGAATGCGATCCACGCCGGAGCGTGACATGAAACCGAGCCTTCCCCTGCTGTTGATGGGCCTGCTGCCCCTGGTTGCGCAGGCCCAGGTACCGACGTCGTCGAGCCCGACCGCCACCCGCAGTGCCACCACCGTGGCACCGCAACCGGTGGCACCTCCGCCACAGGCTGCCCGCCCGCAGCCGCAGGTGCTGCCGTCGCCGCAGCCGGCACAGCCGATCAAGTCCACCGGCCCCGCCCGGATCGCGCCGGCGCCGGTACCGATGCCGGCCGACAAGGTCTATGACCGCAATGGCCGCATCGTGCCTGGCGTGCGCCCGGCCGGCCCGAACCGCGTGTTCGACTCGCGTACAGGCCGTTATTACGACAGCGTGCCTGCCGGTGATGGCCAGCAGATCAGGCGCTGACCTATGGGCCAAGCAAGGTTGGCAGCTCCTGCGCGTCGTGCGGGCTGAACGCACGAAAACAGCCTCTTGGCGATCACTGCTTTTTCGCCTGCGGTTAACCGTTCCGGGACCACCGTGGCCCTGCGCTGGCATTCCGCCGCCGCATGTCCTTCGTCCACTGGATCGCGATCATGAAAAACCAGCAGAACCGTCATCCCGGCAAGGAACCGCAGGGCCGCAACCCGCAGCAGCAACAGCAGCAACAACAGCAGCAGATGGAGCCGCAGCCGCACAAGGGCGGCAAGCAGCAGGAACAGCGCTCGCAGAAGCATCCGCAGCAGCGCTGAGGGACTCCGGGGGTCGGATCCCGCACCGCGGGCTCTGATCCCATCCTGCGAGCGCCTCAATCCGGAATCGGCAGGCTCAGCGTTTCCTTCACTTCTTCCATCACGATGTAGCTCTTCGACTCACGTACATGCGGCAGCGTCAGCAACGTGCTGCCGAGCAGCTTGCGGTAGGAGGCCATTTCGCTGATCCGCGCCTTCAGCAGGTAATCGAAGTCGCCCGATACCAGGTGGCACTCCAGCACGTTGGGCAGCTTCAGCGCCGCGCGCCGGAACTCCTCGAAGATGTCGCCGGACTTGTAGGCCAGGCTGATCTCCACGAACACCAGCAGGCTGGCCTTCACCGCGGCCGGGTCGAGGTGGGCGTGGTAGCCGGTGATCACCCCTTCGCGCTCGAGCCTGCGTACACGCTCGGTGCATGGCGTGGTCGACAGGCCGACCCGCTCGCCGAGTTCGGTGAAGGAGATGCGGCCCTCGGCCTGCAGGATGCGCAGGATCTTGCGGTCGATCTTGTCCAGTTCGCGGGTACGGGTGGCCATGGCCGTCAACCTTGGGGAATGAATTGCAGGAGAACATCCTGCCGGTTGATTTCAAAACAGGCAAATCAACTGGGAATGGCTGTCTATACTTCCCCAATTATGGTCCCGGCACGCTCCAGTGCAGGGAATGATCGGGTTGGAGAAGTCCCATGCGAGTCCTAGTTCTCGGCAGCGGCGTGATCGGCACCACCAGTGCCTGGTACCTGCGACAGGCCGGGTTTGAAGTCACGGTCATCGATCGTCAGCCCGGCCCGGCGCTGGAAACCAGCTTCGCCAATGCTGGCCAGCTGTCGTTCGGCTACACCTCGCCGTGGGCGGCCCCGGGCGTGCCGAAGAAGGCCATCGGCTGGCTGTTCGAGAAGCACGCGCCGCTGGCGATCAAGCCGGGCATGGACCTGGCCCAGTACCGTTGGCTGTGGCAGATGCTGCGCAACTGCACCCATGAGCGCTACGCGATCAACAAGGCGCGCATGGTGCGCATGTCCGAGTACAGCCGCGACTGCCTGAACGAGCTGCGCGCACAGATCGGCATCGAATTCGAAGGCCGCGACCTGGGCACGACCCAGTTGTTCCGCACCCAGCAGCAGCTGGATGCCTCGGCGCAGGACATCGAGATCCTGGCCCAGTACGGCGTGCCGTACGAGGTGCTGGACCGCGCCGGCATCATCCAGGCCGAACCGGCCCTGGCCCACGTCGATGGCCTGGTCGGCGCGCTGCGCCTGCCGCGTGACCAGACCGGCGACTGCCAGCTGTTCACCCGCCGCCTGGCGCAGATGTGCGTGGATGCTGGTGTCGAGTTCCGCTTCGACCAGGACATCACCGGCCTGGAGGTCGATGGCGACCGCATCACCGGCGTGCGCATCGACGGCAAGCTGGAAACCGCCGACCGCTTCGTGGTCGCGCTCGGCAGCTATTCGCCGGCGCTGGTCGCATCGCTGGGCATGCGCCTGCCGGTGTACCCGCTGAAGGGCTACTCGCTGACCCTGCCGATCACCGACCCGGCGATGGCGCCGACCTCGACCATCCTCGATGAGAGCTACAAGGTGGCGGTGACCCGCTTCGACGACCGTATCCGCGTCGGTGGCATGGCCGAAGTGGCCGGCTTCGACCTGTCGCTGTCGCAGCGCCGACGCGAAACCCTGGAGCTGGTGGTCAGCGATCTCTACCCGAAGGGCGGCGACCTGTCGCGTGCGCAGTTCTGGACCGGCCTGCGCCCGGCCACGCCGGACGGTACGCCGGTGATCGGCGCCACGCCGTTCCGCAACCTGTACCTCAACACCGGCCACGGCACGCTGGGCTGGACCATGGCCTGCGGCTCGGGTCGCTACCTGGCCGACCTGATGAGCGCGCGCCAGCCGCAGATCAGCACCGAAGGCCTGGATATTTTCCGCTACGGCCAGTACGGTCACGCGCCGCAACAAGAGAACCGCACATGCGTCCTGCCCGCGCGCTGATCGATCTGGGCGCCCTGCGCAGCAACTACCGGCTCGCCCGTGAACTGGGCGGTGGCAAGGCCCTGGCGATCATCAAGGCCGATGCCTATGGGCATGGCGCGGTGCGCTGTGCGCAGGCGCTGGAAGGTGAGGCTGATGGTTTCGGTGTGGCTACCATCGAAGAGGCACTGGAGCTGCGCCAGGCCGGCATCCGTGCGCCGATCCTGCTGCTGGAAGGCATCTTCGAGCCCAGCGACATGGCGCTGGTGGCCGAGCATGACTTCTGGTTCGCCGTCGGTTCGCCGTGGCAACTGGAGGCCGTTGCTGCCTACGACAGCCCGCGCCCGTTGACGGTGTGGCTGAAGCTGGACAGTGGCATGCATCGTCTTGGCCTGGACGTGGACAGCTTCCGTGCCGCGCATGCACGCCTGTCGGCGCTGCCGCAGGTCGAGCGCATCGTGCTGATGACCCACCTGGCGCGCGCCGATGAGCTGGACAGCGAACGCACCCACGAACAGGCCGCGACCTTCGCGCGGGCCATCGACGGCCTGGACGGCGAGACCAGCGTGTGCAACTCGCCGGCGCTGCTGGGCTGGCCGGATGTACGCAGCGACTGGGTGCGCCCGGGCCTGATGCTGTATGGCGCCAATCCGCTGCCGGACAACACGGCACTGACCGAGCGCCTGCGCCCGGTGATGACGATGCAGTCGAAGGTGATCGCCGAGCGCTGGATCGAGGCGGGTGAGCCGGTGGGCTATGGCGCACGCTTCGTGGCCAAGGTGCGCACCCGCGTGGGTGTGGTCGCGCTCGGCTATGCCGACGGTTATCCGCAGTTCGCCCCGAATGGCACCCCGGTGCTGATCGACGGCCAGCCCGGTGCGCTGATCGGGCGCGTGTCGATGGACATGCTGACGGTGGACCTGACCGCGCATGCGCAGGCCGGCATCGGCAGCGTGGTGGAACTGTGGGGCAGCGCACCGACGCTGTCCGAACTGGCGCCGCGTTGCGGCGTGAGCGCGTACCAGCTGCCGTGCGCGGTCAAGCGCGTGGCCAAGGTGTACGTGTAGAGCCGAGCCCACGCTCGGCTTCGGTAGCGGCCGACCTTGGTCGGCGCCGTCTAATGCGTGTCGACCAAGGTCGACACCTACCGGTGGGTCGCGTTGCCAGGCATTGCCGCGGCAGCCCGGTGGGGCGCGTCGCCCGGCATTACCGCGCGGCGGTGGCCTGGCTGGCCAGCTGGCGCTTCACCCAGTCATCGATCAGGCGCTTCTCGTAGCGCAGCGGATCACTGTCGCTCTTCAGCCCCAGGTTGTGCAGGTAGCCGGTATCACTGAGGCGCGCATCGCCCTCGCTGACGATACGGCCGCTGGCGTCCTTCAACGTGTACTGCAGGCTGATCCGCGGCGGGTAGATGTCGCGCATGATCCGGATGTCGCGGCCACGCGGGCCGTGCCACGGCTCGTAGTCACCGGCACGCTTGATGTCCACCAGGATCACATCGAGGGTCTGCCCAGGCTGCAGCGGCTTGGCAGCGGTGGTCTGCAGGTAGCGGGCCAGCTGCTGTACCCAGTCACCGCGTTCGGCCTCGAAGCGGTTGGTGCTCTGGCGGATCTCGGTGAATTTGGCCGGATCCTCCCATTTCACGCTGACCGGGCCATCGGCCTGCAACGCGCGCGGCGCGTCCGCATCGGTCACGGTGCGCGGTGCAGCGTTGGCGCCGCCCGCCACCAGGGCGCCTGCCAGCAGGGCAATCGCGAGTGAGCGTTTCATGACGGTCTCCTGCGTCCCCGCGCTGGGGACGATGTTGATCACAGATCGAGTGTGATCCTGTGGCCGGGCCACCGCAATGGCCGATTGCGTCGTGCGCAAGGGTGGTTGCCGCCAATTCATCGACGTCAACCATGACTGACGGCGCTTGACGCTGTGAATACGCGCTTTGGAAGATGCTGTGCTTCCAATCCGGCCTGCACAGACGCCCCTTGTCCACACTGCCGCCCCTCGTGGAGCGCCCACCGATGATGGTGCCAGCGCCCGAACCCGACCTGCATCATGGCGTGCTTGAGCGCATCAACGCCGGTTTCTGCGTGATCCAGGTGCTGTTCGAGGGCGATCGCGCGGTGGACTACCGTTTCATCGAGGTCAACGATGCGTTCGAGCGCCACACCGGCCTGAAGGACGCGCGTGGCCAGCGCATGACGGCGCTGGAACCGGGCCACGAGCAGGACTGGTTCCGCATCTACGGCGAGGTCGCGCGCAGTGGCCGCCCCGCCCAGTTCGAGATGGAAGCGCGTGCGCTGGGCCGCTCGTTCGCGGTTGATGCGGTGCGCGTGGGCCGTCCGGGCGAAGACAAGGTCGGCATCCTGTTCTTCGACATCACCGCACGCAAGCAGATGGAAGTGGAGCTGGGCGAAAGCGAAGCCCGCTTCAGCGCACTGGCCGACGGCCTGCCGATGCCGGTGTGGGTGCTCGACGAGCGCGGCCATGCCCGTTTCGTCAACAGCGCTTTCAGTGAGTTCTTTGGCGGTGACGAAACACGCGTGCCGGAAGATGTCTGGCGCGGCCTGGTGCATCCGGACGATGCATCGGTGTTCGAGTACGAACTGCAGGAAGCACTGAAGGCGCAGCGGTCGATGCATGCGCTGGTGCGGGCCCGACGCGCCGATGGCGAGTGGCGTTGGCTGGAGATGAATGCACGCCCGCGTTTCTCACGGATGGGCCGCTTCATCGGCCTGGCCGGCAGCAGCCCGGACGTGACCGAACGCCGCGAGATCGAGCTGGCCCGCGAGGAGCTTCTGCAGTCCGAGCGTGCCGCGCGCAGTGCCGCCGAGAACATGGCGCGGTTGAAGTACGAGTTCCTGGCCACGCTGTCGCACGAGCTGCGCACGCCGCTGACCACCATCCTCGGTTGGAGCGAGCTGCTGCTGCAGCGCGTGGACAACACCAGCCCGCTGTACAAGGGCCTGAATGTGATCGCCAACAGCGCCGGTGCGCAGAAGCGGCTGATCTCGGACATGCTCGACCTCAGCAGCATGCTGCTGGGCAAGGTGCAGCTGGAGGTGGAGATACTGGACCTGCGCGATCTGCTGGGCGAAGCCATCGGTGCGCAGGAACTGGTCGCCGAAGGCAAGGCGCTGGACGTGAGTCTGCTGCTGCCGGAGCAGCCCAGCCTGGTGCTGGGCGATGCCACCCGCCTGCAGCAGGTGTTCTGGAACCTGCTGTCGAACGCGATCAAGTTCACCCCGGCCGAAGGCCGCATCGACGTGCAACTGCAGGCCGACGGCAACCACTGGGTGATCACGGTGCGCGATACCGGTGATGGCATCGCACCGGAGTTCCTCAACCATCTGTTCAGCCGCTTCCGCCAGGCCGATGGCACCACCACCCGACGCCATGGCGGCCTCGGCCTGGGCCTGGCGATCGTGCAGCAGCTGGTCGAACTGCATGGCGGTACCGTCACCGCCGCCAGCGAAGGCCATGGCCACGGCGCCACCTTCACCGTGCGCCTGCCGCAGCACATTCCCGATGCCGAGCGACGCCCGCTGCGCGAAGTGATCAGCGGGCCGATCCTGGAGCCGGTGATCGTCGAACCGTACCCGCTGCGTGGCATGCATGTGCTGGCGGTGGAAGACCAGCCGGAAGTGCTGGAGTACCTGCGGCGCATGCTGGAAGAGCAGGGCGCGAGTGTGTCGGCCGCCAGCTCGGCCGGTGAAGCGCTGGCGTTGCTGGCCGATACCGGGCACCTGCAGTACCACGTGATGCTGACCGACATCGGCATGCCGGGCATGGATGGCTATGGTCTGGTGCGCACGCTGCGCGAGGACATGGGCGTGGATGCGATGACCCTGCCGGCGGTTGCCGTGACCGCGCTGGCACGCGCCGATGACCGGCGCCGAGCGCTGGCGTCAGGCTTCCAGGAACATGTCGCCAAACCGTACTCGGTGGCACAGCTGGTGGCTGCGGTACGCAAGGTGCAGGTGCCACGCGCGGACAGCGCGCTGCACTGAGCATTCACGGCCGATCGGCGACCCTGCACGCAGGAGGTCGCCGATGTCCCGTATAGCTCCCCGCATCCATACCGATCCGGCGCAGATCGCGCGCCTGGAAGCCCTGTTGCCGCAGCTGGAAGGCGAAACGCAGGTGCAGCTGACCCTGCACGATGGTCGCCGCCTGCTCGGCACCGTGGCGGTGAAACCGACCGTGCAGCAGTACCGCAACGACGCCGGCGACGAAGGCAGCAACGGCCAGTTGCGCCTGGATGACTACGACACGCCGGTGCAGCAGCACCATGTGTGGCTGGACGAGATCGCCAGCGTCAACCGTCTGCCACCCAGGGCGCCTTGATCGGATGTAGAGCCGAGCCCACGCTCGGCTGCGCCGTCGCCCGAGCGTGGGCTCGGGCGCTACCGGTGTGTCAGTGCTCGAACAAGGTCGGTGTCGCCTCGAACCGGCGCGCATAGGCGCGTTCTTCCGCCACCCGGGCCACCTCGTCATCGGCCAGGTCCGGTGCGCCGTACACCGCATAGGCCACGCTGCCGTCGGCGCCATGACCGACCTGGTGCAGCCGATAGCGCGAGTGGCCGCCGCCGGTGTCCTCGGGGTAATGCACGGGCGGATGGCTGCCTTCCAGGTCCATTTCACTGTTGTCGACCACGCCACCGACGAACAAGGCTCGCATGCAGGTTCTCCTGGGTTTCCGGGGGAGCCTCTACCCTGAACGTTTCAATGTTGCTGGCAGATCAAGGCCCCGTTCGGGTTTCGCAAAGCGGCATACCGGGGCCGGTCCGGCCAAGCCGGTACAATGGACGGCCCTCACGCTTGAAGTACCCGCGCCGATGGCCTCCAGCGACGACGCCCCCCTGCAGACCCTGTTCCTGCCGTTCTCCCAAGGCGCCCTGCGCTGGCCGGAGGGCCCGGTGGCCTTCCTGCGTGCCCGCGACGGCTGGCCGCTGCGTGAAGCGGCCGGCAGCCGCGAGGTCCACTGCGAGCAGAGCTTCGCCCCGTTCGCGCAGCCGCTGCAGCAGGCCGCCGGCTGGACCGTCAGTGGCCAGCTGGATGATGTGGCCGGCAAGGGCCGTTACCCGCTGGTGCTGGTGCTGCCGCCGCGCCAGCGTGAAGAAGCCCGCGCGCTGTTTGCCCGTGCGCTGGCGCTGGTCGCCGACGGCGGCCGCATCGTTGCCTGCCAGTCCAACAACGAAGGTGCACGCTCGAGCGAGGGCGACCTCAAGCAACTGACCGGCCTCGGCGGCAGCCTGACCAAGAACCACTGCCGCGTGTACTGGACCGCCCCGATGCAGGGCCAGCACGACGCCGACCTGGCCAAGCGCTGGTCGGCACTGGATGCGGTGCGGCCGATCGTCGGCGGCCGTTTCCTCAGCCGCCCGGGCGTGTTCGCCTGGGACCGCATCGATCCGGCCTCGGCGCTGCTGGCCGAGCACCTGCCGGCCGACCTGGCCGGCCGCGCCGCCGACCTCGGTGCCGGCTACGGCTACCTGTCGCGCGAGCTGCTGGAGCGCTGCCCGAAGATCACCGCGCTGGACCTGTACGAAGCGGAGCAGCGCGCGTTGGCACTGGCCGAGCTGAACCTGGCACCGCCGCCGCGTCCGCTGCCGCTGCGCTTCCTGTGGCAGGACGTCACCGCCGGCATCGAGCCGGGCTACGACGTCATCATCAGCAATCCGCCATTCCACACGCCCTCGCGCGCCGATCGCCCGGACATCGGCCAGCGCTTCATCGCCGTGGCCGCGCAGGCGCTGCGCCCGGGCGGACGCCTGTACGTGGTGGCCAACCGCCACCTGCCGTACGAGTACACGCTCAACGAGAGCTTTGGCGCGGTGCGCGTGATCGCCGAGCGTGATGGCTTCAAGCTGGTGGAAGCGGTGAAGGGGAAGGGCAAGTGAAGCTGGTCAAGCTCATCGCCAACCTGGGCTACGGCAGCCGCAAGCAGGTGCAGTGGATGTTCCGCGAAGGCCGCGTCACCGACGCCGACGGCGAGGTGCTGTATGCCGACGACCAGGTGCCGCACGAGGCGATCCGCGTCGACGGCGAGCCGCTGGACCCGCCGGTGGGCCTGTCGATCGCGCTGCACAAGCCGGCCGGCTACACCTGCTCGACCAAGGACACCGGCCGCCTGATCTACGACCTGCTGCCGCCGCGCTTCCGCGACCGCGATCCGGTGCTGTCTACAGTGGGCCGCCTCGACCGCGAGACCAGTGGCCTGCTGCTGCTGACCGACGACGGTGGCCTGCTGCACCGGATCATCTCGCCGAAGTCGAAGCTGCCGAAAGTCTATGAGGTCGAGTTGAGCGAGGACCTGCGCGGCGACGAGGTGGCGCTGTTCGCCAGCGGCACGCTGATGCTGGAGTCCGAGAAGACGCCCCTGCTGCCGGCTGAACTGGAAGTGGTGGATGCGCGTCGCGCGCGCCTGGTGCTGCATGAAGGCCGCTACCATCAGGTACGCCGCATGTTCGCCGCCACCGGCAACCACGTGCAGGCCCTGCACCGCAGCCGCGTCGGCGGGCTGGACCTGCAGGGGCTGGACGAAGGGCAATGGCGGCAGCTCACTTCCACCGACCTGGATACGCTGTTCGCTCCATGACCACCATCGCTGCGCTGCCGTTCCTCCCCGACGCCGTCATCTTCGACATGGACGGCCTGATGATCGACAGCGAGCGGGTCTCGCTGGCCTGTTGGAGCGAGGCCGCCGACGAATTCGGGCTGGGCCTGGACGAGGCCGTGTTCCTGCGCATGGTCGGTCTCGGTGACCGCGATTCGCACGCGCTGCTGCGTGCGCAGGGCATCGAGGACAGCGTGATCGAGGCGGTGGCGGCACGCTGCCATGAACTGTACGAAGCACGCACCCAGACCGGCCTGCCCCTGCGGCCGGGCATCCTGGAGCTGCTGGAGCTGTTGAAGGCGCACGCGGTACCGCGTGCGGTGGCCACCACCACGCGGCAGCCGCGGGCCAACCGCAAGCTGACGGCCGCTGGCCTGCTGCCGTACTTCGATGCGGTGATCACCAGTGGCGACGTGGCGCGGCCGAAGCCGGCGCCGGATATCTACCTGCTGGCCGCGCAGCGGCTGGGCCAGGCCCCGGAACGCTGCCTGGCGCTGGAAGACTCACCGGCCGGTACGCGCGCAGCATTGGCGGCCGGCATGACCGTGATCCAGGTGCCGGACCTGGTGCATCCTGATGAAGAGCTGCGCGCACTGGGCCACCGCATCGTGGGCTCGCTGGTGGACGCGCACGCATTGCTGGTGCCGTTGTTGCCGAAATAAGCGGTAGATGCCGGCCGTTGGCCGGCACTGAGCCGAGCATGGCTCGGCTCTACATCTATTGGTGGGTGCCGACCGTTGGTCGGCACACCTGCCCCCATCACACCCGCCCGAACACCAGCGCGGCGTTGGTGCCACCGAAGCCGAAGCTGTTGGACATCACCGTATCCAGCTTCTGCTCGCGGCTTTCGCGCAGGATCGGGAAGCTCTCCACCTTCGGGTCCAGTTCGCCGATGTTGGCCGAACCGGCAACGAAGCCATCGCGCATCATCAGCAGGCAGTAGATCGCCTCGTGCACGCTTGCCGCACCCAGCGAATGGCCCGACAGCGCCTTGGTCGAGGACAGCGGCGGCACCGCATCGCCGAACACTTCGCGGATCGCATTGAGCTCGGTGACGTCGCCCAGCGGCGTGGAGGTGCCGTGGGTGTTGAGGTAGTCCAGCGGACGATCGACGCCCTGCAGCGCCATCTTCATGCAGCGCACCGCACCTTCGCCGGACGGGGCGACCATGTCGGCGCCGTCGGAGGTGACGCCATAGCCGATCAGTTCGGCGTGGATGTGTGCGCCGCGTGCAACGGCGTGGTCGTAGTCCTCCAGCACCAGCATGCCGCCGCCGCCGGCGATGACGAAGCCGTCGCGGTCCTTGTCGTACGGACGCGAGGCGCTGGCCGGGGTCTCGTTGAAGCTGGTCGACAGCGCGCCCATCGCATCGAACATCACACTCATCGACCAGTGCAGGTCTTCGCCACCACCGGCGAACATGATGTCCTGCGCGCCATGGCGGATCATGTCCGCGGCAGCGCCGATGCAGTGCGCCGAGGTCGCGCAGGCGGCCGACAGCGAATAGCTGACGCCCTTGATCTGGTAGGCCGTGGCCAGGCAGGCCGAAACGGTCGAGCACATCGTGCGCGGCACCATGTACGGGCCGACCTTGCGTACGCCACGTTCGCGCAGCAGGTCGACCGCGCCGATCTGCCACTCGCTGGAGCCGCCACCGGAACCGGCGATCAGGCCGGTACGCAGATTGCTGACCTGCTCGGCGCTGAGCCCGGCATCGGCGATGGCATCGCGCATGGCCAGATAGGCGAAGGCCGCCGCATCGCTCATGAAGCGCTTCTGCTTGCGGTCGATCAGCGCGTCCAGATCGAGGTCGACGCGGCCGCCGACCTGGCTGCGCAGGCCCGCTTCGGCGTGGTCGGCCAGGGCGGTGATGCCCGAGCGCCCTTCGCGCAGCGCAGCCGAAACGGTATCCAGATCATTGCCGAGGCAGGACGTGATGCCCATGCCAGTGATGACGACGCGACGCATCAGAAGCTCCCGGTTTCAGTGAACAGGCCGACGCGCAGGTCGCGCGCGCTGTAGATTTCGCGGTCATCCACGTACATGCGCGCGTCCGACTGGGCCATCACCAGCTTGCGGTTGATGACACGGCTGATATCGATCTCGTAGCGCACCAGCTTGGCGTCCGGCAGCACCTGGCCGGTGAACTTCACTTCGCCACAGCCCAGCGCGCGGCCCTTGCCGGGGGCGCCCAGCCAGGTCAGGAAGAAGCCGGTCAGCTGCCACATGGCATCCAGGCCCAGGCAGCCGGGCATCACCGGGTCGCCGATGAAGTGGCAGCCGAAGAACCACAGGTCCGGGCGGATATCCAGTTCGGCGCGTACCATGCCTTTGCCATGCGGTCCGCCGTCCTCGCGGATGTCGGTGATGCGGTCGAACATCAGCATCGGATCGTTGGGCAAACGGCCGGCGGCGGCGCCGAACAGTTCACCGCGTGCGCTGGCCAGCAGCTGTTCGCGGTTGAACGCGTGGAGACGGGTCATGAAGCACAATCCTGGAAGCGGGGAAACAGGGAAACAAGCGCTCGAGGATGCCCGTGGAAACTGCGCCGATCAAACATTTCAACCGTACGCAACCGTAGTGTTTTCAATGGAATACGCGCATCCTGTTGATGTGCAACGACCATACTTCGGCGTGTGGCCCGTCCGGCACGCCCCCGCCCTTTCCGCCTGACATGACCCGACTGCGCAAGATCATCCACGTCGACATGGACGCGTTCTACGCGTCGGTGGAGCAGCGCGACGATCCGTCACTGCGCGGCAAGCCGGTGGTTGTGGCATGGCGTGGCGCGCGTTCGGTGGTGTGCGCGGCCTCGTACGAGGCACGCGTGTTCGGCGTGCGTTCGGCGATGCCCGCCGTGCGTGCCGAGCGCCTGTGCCCGGATGCGATCTTCGTGCCGCCGGACTTCGCACGTTACAAGGCGGTGTCACAGCAGGTGCGCGCGATCTTCCTGCGGCATACCGACCTGGTCGAGCCGTTGTCGCTGGACGAGGCCTACCTCGATGTGACCGAGCCGAAGAGCGGCATCGAACTGGCCACCGACATCGCCCGCACCATCCGCGCGCAGATCCGCGAGGAAACGAACCTGACTGCTTCAGCTGGCATCGCGCCAAACAAGTTCCTGGCCAAGATCGCCTCGGACTGGCGCAAACCTGATGGCCAGTTCGTGATCCCCCCGCAGCGGGTGGACGCGTTCCTGCAGCCGTTGCCGGTGAACCGGGTGCCCGGCGTCGGCAAGGTGATGGAAGGAAAACTTGCCGCGCGCGGCATCGTCACCTGCGGCGATCTGCGGCAGTGGGCGTTGATCGACCTGGAAGAAGCATTCGGCAGCTTCGGCCGCAGCCTGTACAACCGTGCACGCGGCATCGACGAGCGGCCGGTGGAACCGGACCAGCAGGTGCAGTCGATTTCCTCGGAGGACACCTTCGCCGAAGACCTGCCGCTGGAAGACCTGGGCGAAGCGATCGTGCAGCTGGCGGAGAAGACCTGGAAGGCCACGCGCAAGACCGAACGCGTCGGCCACACCGTGGTGCTGAAACTGAAGACCGCGCAGTTCCGCATCCTCACCCGCAGCTTCACCCCGGAGCGCCCGCCGGAATCGATGGAAGAACTGCGCGACATCGCACTGGCCCTGCGCGCCCGCGTCGACCTGCCGGCGGAGACGCGTTACCGCCTGGTTGGCGTCGGGCTCGGCGGCTTCCGCGAGAAGGAGCCGGTGGTGCAGGGGGAATTGTTCGAGCACG
>NZ_JAOCEW010000060.1:0-16800 GCF_029841665.1 Stenotrophomonas sp. GD03819 | reverse complement strand
GCTCGGCTCTACAGAATGCACTCTGCGACGAACCGCCGCCGGGCCTGGCCCGGCGCTACCACAGGAACTGCCGATGACTGCAAGCACCGCCCCGCGCTGGCCCGTACGCTACCTGCTCTTCATCGGCGGCCTGGGGGGCCTGCTGTACGGCATCGACATCGGCATCATCGCCGGTGCCCTGCCCTATCTTGAAGCGACCGCCAGTCACGCCTGGCAGCTCAGCAGCCAGCAGCTCGGCTTCGTGGTGGCGGCCGTACTGCTGGGCAGCGTGCTGTCCTCGCTGTTCGCCGGCATGATCGCCGACCTGATTGGCCGCCGCGGCGCGATGCTGCTGGCCGGCCTGCTGTTCACCGCCTCGATTCCGATCATGGCACTGGCCTCCGGCTACACGCCGCTGCTGCTGGGACGCCTGCTGCAGGGCATCAGTGGCGGTTTGATCGGCGTCGTGATTCCGCTGTACCTGGCCGAAGTGCTCAGCCCCGAACGGCGCGGGCGCGGCGCGGCCATGTTCCAGCTGCTGCTGACCGTTGGCCTGGTGCTGGCAGCCCTGATCGGCCTGTACCACGCCCATGCCGTGGATGCCGCCGCCGAGGCCGTGCGCTCGCTGCCGGTCGCGCAGCAGGCGCAGGAACTGTTCACGGTGAAGGACCACGCCTGGCGCACCATCTTCTGGACCTGCCTGGCGCCCGGCCTGCTGTTCTGCGCCGGTATCTTCTGGCTGTCCGAATCACCACGCTGGCTGGTGCGCCGCGGCCGCATCGATGAAGCCCGCCGCAGCCTTCAGCGCGTCCTCCCCGCCGCAGACGTCGAGCCCACGCTGACCCAAATCCAGGCGCCGGAATCGAGCAGCAGCGACGGCAAGCGCGATCCGCTGCTCAGCCGCCGCTACGTGGTGCCGTTCGTGCTCGCGTGCGTGGTGCTGGCCTGCACCCAGGCCACCGGCATCAACTCGGTGTTGGCCTACGCGGTCAACATCCTCAACCAGGCCGGCCTGTCCGGTTCGGTGGCCAACGGTGCCGACGTGGCGATCAAGCTGCTCAACGCGGTGATGACCGTGGTCGCGCTGCTGCTGGTCGACCGCAAGGGCCGCAAGTTCCTGCTGATGCTGGGCAGCGGTGGCATCTGCGTGGCCCTGCTGGCGGCGGCCACGCTGTTCTTCCAGGCCGAGCGCGGACGCGCCGATGTGCAGCCTCAGCTGCAGGCGGCGGTCAGCGGCGAAGGCCTGCAGCTGGTGCTGGATGACGCGCAGTGGCAACGCCTGAGCAATGGCATCGACAGCCAGGGCCGACCGATGCAGCTGACCGTGTCGTACGCCTATGGTGATTTCACCAATGTGCGCGCCCTGCACAGCGACAACCTGATTGATCGCGAACTGCGCATCGAGCGCACCGGCACCGTGCAGCCGGACAGCGTGATCGGTGCGTTCTTCCGCAAACTCCACCTGAATCCATTTGCCGACCCGGCCAGCGCCAGCCAGGCGCCATTGCGCATCGAGCAGGCCCGCATTGGCCCGGTGCCGCCACCGGCACACGGCTGGGCCGTGGCCACCTGCATCCTGGTGTTCGTCGCGTTCTTCGCCGTCGGCCCCGGCGTGTGCGTGTGGCTGGCACTGTCGGAGCTGATGCCGAACCGCATCCGTTCCAATGGCATGAGCATCGCGCTGCTGATCAACCAGTTCGTGTCCACCACCATCGCCGCCATCTTCCTGCCCACGGTGGGCCACTACGGCTACGCCAGCATGTTCGTGTTCTGGGCGGCGTGCACCTTTGTGTTCTTCCTGGTGGCCGCGTTCTGGCTGCCGGAGACCAAGGGCAAGTCGCTGGAAGAGATCGAGGCACGGTTCGCCCGGTAGCGGTCGACCTTGGTCGACCTCCATGCGCAGCGTGGGGGTGTTGGCACGTCCGTCAGTCGCCAGTGATGTGCTTGGCCAGCGTCTGCGCCTCGGCAACGCTGGGCAACCCGCTCAGCATCATCGATTCGCCGAACGGTCCCTGCACCGTCGCCACCATCAGCACGCGGCCATCCACGCTGATCGCCGCTCGCTGACCGACCAGTGCTGCCGTGCCATCGTGGATGCGCTGGTGCGCTTCGTGTCGAAACCGGATCTGCAGGCCCGGCTGCTTGGCCTCGTCCAGCACGTAGCGCACATCGGCGATGTCGGCGCTGCCAGCGATCGGCGGCTCGCGCAGGGCGAGCGTTTCGCCCTGCCACTGCGCTTGCCTGCCCTTGCCGTCCGCATCGACCGCGCTCAGGCGTACATCCACACCCGCGCGCGGCGCATGATCCTTGCCTGCCAGCGCACCGGGCGTGGCACCCGGCATGCATCCGGCCAGCACCAGCGCTGCGCCCAGCAGGAACGGAAACGCGCCCCTCACTTCAGCTTCCGCAGCTTGAACGCCACCAGCACCTGCAGCAGCCCGTACAGCAGGCTGCCAATGCCGATCCACAGCGTGGTCACCGCCACGCCTGCATACGGATTGGCCGCGAACAGCAGCCCCAGCACCACCGCCAGCACGCCACTGAGGATCAGCAGCCACTCGCCCTGGATCTGCTTGCGCACGCGGATCGCGAACACGATGCGATAGATGCCGGCTACCAGCAGCCACGCCGCCAGGAACAGCACCAGCACGCTGGCAGTGGCCAGCGGATTGATCACCGCCAGGATGCCGAAGCCCAGCGAGGCGATGGCATACAGCGCCAACCAGCCACGCGAGGCACCACTGCCGCCGCTGATCAGTGCGAACAGGCTGATGACGCCTTCAACGATGGCCATCACGCCCAGTGTCCAGGCCAGTGCCATCGCTGCGGACAGCGGCCAGCCAATGGCAACGATGCTGAAACCCAGTGCGACGAGCCCGTACAGCAGCAGGATCCACCAGCTGCGCCCAACCGCCGACAACAAGGGAGACAAGGGGGAATTCATGGCCACTCCTCCGATCCGGAACCGGCCTCATCCTAGCCCCTGTGGATGAAGAGGGCGATCACGGCGCCCGCGCACAGACCCACACGCGCACCTCCGCTGCGCCGGCCAGGCGCAGCGTCTCGGCGACCTCCATCACCGTGCTGCCAGTCGTCATCACGTCATCGACCACGGTCAGCCGCGAGGGCACGGAACCACGCACGTCGAACGCATCGAACAGGTTTTCCCTGCGCTGTTCGGCCGTGCGTTCAGACTGCGGTGCGGTATGCCGCTGCCGGTACACCCCCTGCCAGACCGGCATCGGCAGCAACCGGCACAGCTCGCCGGCCTGGTTGTAGCCGCGCTGGCGCAAGCGTCGCCTGTGCAGCGGCACCGGCACCAGCGGCGTGCACGACCACGGCGGCGGTGCGCGCTGCATCAGCTGCGCGAGCAGGCGTCCAGCGGCGAGATCCTGATGGAACTTGTAGCGGACCAGCAACTGGTCAACCGGCGGCAGGTACAGCAGGCTGGCATGCGTGGCGGCCTGTGGCGGCACCTCTTCGCGGCAGGTGCCGCAGACGATCAACGCTGTGTCCGGCAACGGCAGCGCGCAGCGCAGGCAGGCCCGGCCGGCCCAGGGCAGTCCGGCCAGGCAGGCATCGCAGAGATCGAGTCCATCGTGGCCCGGGTCACCGCAGACCAGGCAACGGAGCGGTAGCAGCACACGAAGTGCGGCCT
This sequence comes from Stenotrophomonas sp. GD03819, assembly GCF_029841665.1. Classification (NCBI taxonomy): domain Bacteria; kingdom Pseudomonadati; phylum Pseudomonadota; class Gammaproteobacteria; order Lysobacterales; family Lysobacteraceae; genus Stenotrophomonas; species Stenotrophomonas sp. GD03819. The sequence continues at coordinate 13,163 of NZ_JAOCEW010000060.1, read as the reverse complement.
GCACGTAACGGCCCGGGTCGAAGAAGGCAGACATGCGCTTCAGCCTGACGGCGCCGTCAGTGCGTTGCCATCGGGGGGGCCCTCAACGAGCCGTAGGGGTTTTGTCGCCCACCCGCTGCCCCGATCATCTCACCGCGTTGGCGCAGGCTTCGCATCCACCCGGGTGCGATACACCATGTACGGCGCCTGCCGGCGATCAACGCCGCCATTGAATCCGGCCTGCCGATGCAGCTGGTTGGCAGTGAAGTACAAGTAGCCATCCGGCCCAATCGACAAGGTATCCGGCCACAGGATGCGCGGGTCGTGCACCACGGTCGTCCAGCGCCCCTGCGCATCACGGGCATGAATGGCGTTGTGCTCGTAGTCGCTGGCGTACAGCCGCCCGTTGGCATCCATCTCCATGCCATCGGAGGCGCCCTTCTCGCCGAGGTCAACGACCGCAGCAGCCAGCGCCGCCTCGCTCACCTTCGGGTCGCGCAACAGTGCGGTGGGCACGCTGTACAGATGGCGGCTGGACAGTGGCGTGTAGAACAGCGTACTTCCATCCGGCGAAAGCGCGATGCCATCGGCGGCAACGGTGAACGGTGCCGACGAACCGTCGGCCTTGCGCAACCGCATCTGCCGGCCCTCCACGATCGGCACGAACGCGGGATCGGCCGAGGTGGATACATGACCGATCAGACGCTTGGATGCCGCCCCCGTAGCGAGGTCGATGACGATGATGCCGCCAATGCCGCTCAGTGACGAGTCGGTCACGTAGGCCACGCCCTCGCGGCCGACACGGAAATCGAAGCGCACATCGTTGACGTAGGTGCGCGCATCGATGACGTTGGCCGGGAACACCAGGGTCTTGGCCACGGTATTGGTGGCCAGATCGATCGCCACCAGCTTGGCGCCGCCGGCCTGCGGCGCTGAAAAGCCCGGTGCGGCGGTGTCCAGTACCCACAGCTGGCCCTGGCCATCGGCCACCACGCTCTGCACGCTGATGAAGTGTGCTGCCGGGTCGGGATCGTCCTTGCGGTTGATGCGCGCATCCGGATAGGGCACGGCACGGCCATCGCGCCACTCGGCCACACTGTAGGCCACTTCATCGCCCCAGCGCGGGAAGTTGACGAAGATCCGCCCGGTCCCGGACACCGCCACGCTGGTAGGCATCGCACCTTCGAAACGCGCCACCGGCTCGATGACACCGATGCTGCGTTCGCTGGGAAGCACAGGCGTGCCTGCCAGCGCCAGCGCGGGGGAACTGGCCAGGGCCAGGACGGCAGCCGCCAGGCTGCGGATACGGCAGTTGATCATGGTTGCTCTCGATGCAGGTCCGGGTACAGCCCCGGTGTCGACGCATCTTCAGCGGCGCACCCGGCATCGGGTAGACGGTGCAACGGGGAATCAGCTTCACTGCAAAAGTGAAGATTTCGACCTGATTGATCCTGTTGATCAAGGTAATCAGTGATGCCTATCCGCTGGCTCTGCTTTCGGCACCATCAACAACTCCGCCAACCCACGGTAGATCGGCACCCGGCAGACCAGCCCGGACACGCCACGCGCGATCAGCACCGTGGCCAGGATCGGCAGCAGCAGATCACCACTGTCGGTCAGCTCCAGCGAGATCACCGCCGAAGTCAGTGGCGCCTGAGTGACGCCGGTGAGGTACGCACACATGCCCAGCAGCACGAACGCGCGCGGGTCCACGCCGGGCATCAGCACCGCCAGGTTGTGGCCCAGTCCCGCACCGACCGCCAGCGCGGGCGAGAACAAGCCTCCGGGAATACCGGCCACGTACGATGCGAGGTTGGCCAGCAGCTTCATCAACCCGAACTCGTGGCCGACCACCGCCTGCCCCTGCACCAGGCTGCGCGCCTGCTCGTAGCCGGTGCCGAACGCGCCTTTACCGAAGACCAGGGCGAGCAGTACCACCACCAGACCGCAGCCTGCGGCCAACAGAACCGGATGCCGCTGCCGCAGTTGCCCGAGCCAGCGCGGGCGGCCCGCCGCACTGGCCAGCACCGCACGCGCGAACAGGCCGCCCAGCAGGCCCGCCACCACGCCGCACAGCAGGATTGCCAGCCAGCCCTGGCCGAGCGGCAGGCGTGCGCTCACATGGCCGAAATAGGTGTAGTTGCCCAACAGGCCCAGCGACACCACGCCACCGACGATCACCGCAGTCAACAGGGTGCCCGAGAAACGATGCTCGAAACGACCGCTGAGCTCCTCGATGGCGAAGACGATGCCGGCCAGCGGCGTGTTGAACGCCGCCGCGATACCCGCCGCACCACCGGCCAGCAGGAAGTGCGAGAGCTCGCGGGGATCCTTGAAACCGAACCAGCGGCCGAACAGGTACATCAAGCTGGCGCCTACGTGCACAGTCGGGCCCTCGCGGCCCACCGAGGCGCCACCCAGCAGTGACAGCGAGGTCAGCAGCAGCTTGCCGGCCGAAACCGCGGGTGAAAGGTTGGTCTTCCGGAACGGCTCATCGGCCTTGTCCAACGCGGCGATGACCTGCGGAATGCCGCTGCCGCGCGTGGGCTTGAGCACACCGGCGGTCAACCAGGCCAGCAGCGCGAAGATGCCCGGCGTCAGCAGCAGGGCCCACCACGGCGAGTGCGACGTGATGCGCTGGAACAGATGGAACGCCGCGTCGCTGGCCTTGGCGAACAGGATCGCCACCAGCGCCACGGCCACGGCGCCGCCCCAGAGCGCGGCGCGGCGGCGCCAGGCTTCGCTGAGAACCAGCGCGGTGATGCGGCCGCGGAGGCGATGGAGATCGGTCATGAGTCAAAGTCTGCGCGCCAGCGCTTTGGTTAGACAGCGGCCACTGTGGCCGAAGGCCTTGCAGGATGCGGTGAAATGCACGTATGCCGCCAGAAGAGCGTCCTGAACTCGGGCAGATGCAGCGATCTGCGAGATCTGATGCTCAGATCACCAAACGATGGAGAATGTGGGTCAGCGTCAGCTGAGAACAACCTTGGTTCGGCAACACACCATCCTCTCCCGGCGTGCCCACCTCGAATCCTTCCTCAACGTCCTCGTAGTACAGCAACCCGTCGGGCAGTTGTGCGACCGCCCAGACCCACTCAATCATGCCCAGCCTGTGCAACCGAACCGCATGGAATGGCACGCGCAGGGATTCGAAGGTGGCTCGTTGGACAGGTGAGCAATCCTGCAACTGCCGTGCGACCAGGGTTTCCAGTTCTTCCCGGGTGATCGGCTGCCAGTTGTCCGGATTGTCCATTGCAGCGCTGCCCGATTGAACGTGTGTGCTTGAGGTTACGTCCAACGCGCTGCGCGGGTCGATCCTGACGATGTTCGGGCCAAGCTCACCGCGCAGGCTGCCCCCGCTCCCGGCCCGAGGACGGGGTTCGCCGCGGCAGCAGCGATGCCCGCAATCGATGCAGCGCCATGGCCATCGCTTGTATGGGATTCCATTCCAGTCACGGCAAAGTAAACCAAAACATCAAACTAAAAGTTGACAGACCGTGCCCCCCCACCCACACTGCCGCCCTCGCTCCACTCGTACCCAAGGTCCCGCCATGGCTGCTGCCATCCGCCACGACTGGCAACACGACGAACTGCAGGCGCTGTTCGATCTGCCGTTCCCCGAGCTGCTGTTTCGCGCCGCAGCGGTCCATCGCGAGCACTTCGACCCGTCGCAGGTGCAGGTGTCCACGCTGCTGTCGGTGAAGACCGGCGGCTGCCCGGAAGACTGCGCGTACTGCCCGCAGGCGCAGCGCTACAGCACCGGGGTGAACGCGCAGAAGCTGATGGAGACCGACGCGGTGCTGGCCAAGGCACGCCAGGCCAAGGCCGCCGGTGCATCGCGCTTCTGCATGGGTGCCGCATGGCGTTCGCCGAAGGATCGAGACATTCCGAAGGTCGCGGCGATGATCGCCGGGGTGAAGGCACTGGGTCTGGAGACCTGCGCCACGCTGGGCATGCTCAGCGGCGAGCAGGCGCGTGCGCTGAAGGACGCCGGCCTGGACTACTACAACCACAACCTCGACACCGCGCCGGACTACTACGATTCGATCATCCACACGCGCCAGTACCAGGACCGCCTGGATACGCTGGAACACGTGCGCGATGCCGGCCTGAAGACCTGCTGCGGCGGCATCGTCGGCATGGGCGAGACGCGCGCGCAGCGCGTCGGCCTGCTGCTGGCGCTGGCCACGCTGCCGGCGCATCCGGATTCGGTGCCGATCAACAAGCTGGTGCAGGTGGCGGGTACGCCGCTGCATGGCAGCGCCGAACTGGACCCATTCGAGTTCGTGCGCATGATCGCGGTGGCCCGCATCGCCATGCCGCGCTCGATGGTGCGGCTGTCGGCCGGGCGCGAGGCGATGAGTGACGAACTGCAGGCGCTGTGTTTCCTGGCCGGCGCCAACTCCATCTTCTACGGCGACAAGCTGCTGACCACCGGCAACCCGGAAAGCGAGCGCGACCTGGCCCTGTTCGCTCGGCTGGGGTTGCAGCCGATGGCGGTGCAGGTGGATGCCGAAGGCCACGACCACGGCGGTACCGTGCACGCCGATATCAGTGCCGATACGCCCGGCTGTGGCTGCGCTCACGCGGCCTGAGACGGGCCGCAAGCAGGCGCCGCGGCAACGCGCTACCCTAGCCGCCCCGTCGACGCATTCAGCCACCATGGCCCGCCCCGACCTGACCGCCCGCCTCCACGCCCAGCGCGCTCTGCGCGATGCCCAAGGCCGTCGCCGCCCGCGACGCACGGTCACCCGTCGTGATGGCGTGCGCCTGGAAGTGGACGGCCAGTGGCTGACCGGCTTCTGCAGCAACGACTACCTGGGCCTGGCCCAGCAGTTCAGCGTGGTCAACGCGCTGCAGGACGCCGCCGCACGCGAAGGCGCTGGCGCCGGTGCCTCGCACCTGGTCTGCGGCCATCATGCCTTGCATGAGGCGCTGGAACGCGAGGTGGCCGAGTGGCTTGGCTATCCACGTGCGCTGCTGTTCGGCAGTGGCTTCGCCGCCAATCTGGCGGTGCAGCAGGCACTGCTGAGCGAAGAGAACGACGTGTGCGTGCAGGACAAGCTCAACCACGCCAGCCTGCTCGATGCGACCCGGTTGGCCGGTGCACGTCTGCGCCGCTATCCGCACCTGGATCCGGAAGGCGCAATGCGTCAGCTCAAGCACGCGCCCGATGGCGCGGCCATGCTGGCCACCGATGGTGTCTTCAGCATGGATGGCGACATCGCACCGCTGCGTGCATTGTCGCTTGTGGCACGCCTGCAGCAGGCGCTGTTCTATGTGGATGATGCGCACGGTGTCGGCGTGGTCGGTGATGGCCGTGGTGCCGTGGCCGCCGCCGGGCTGGGCGTGGACGACGTACCGCTGCAGCTGGTCACACTGGGCAAGGCACTGGGCGGTTCCGGTGCGCTGGTGCTGGGCCGCGATGACCTGATCGAGCATCTGGCCGAAACCGCGCGCCCGTACATCTACACCACCGCCGTGCCACCGGCGATGGCCGCTGCTGCGCTTGAAGCAGTGCGCCTGGCGCGCCGCGACCACTGGCGTCGCACAAAGCTGACCGACCTGATCGCGCTGTTCCGCACTGAAGCGCGTCGCCATGGCCTGGACCTGATGGCTTCGGAAACACCGATCCAGCCGCTGCTGTGCGGCGATGACCGCACCGCCGTGGCGATGTCCACGGCGCTGGAACAGGCCGGCTTGCTGGTCGGTGCAATCCGCCCGCCGACGGTGCCGGAAGGCAAGGCACGCCTGCGCGTGACACTGTCCGCGCTGCATACGCCGGAACAGGTGCGTGGTCTGGTGGAGGCCATCGCCAGCGCGCGCGATCGCGTGACCCTGGCCGTGCGTGAAGCCGCGCCACCGCCGCTGCCCGCTTTTGCCTGAGTTCCGTGTCGTTGCCCATGCATATTGACGTCACCGGCCGTGGGCCGGACCTGGTACTGATCCACGGCTGGGCCCTGCAGGGCGGTGTATTCGCGCCGCTGGTGCAGCGCCTGGCAGACCAGTTCACCCTGCACCTGGTCGACCTGCCCGGCCATGGCCACAGCCGCGACGACACCACGCCGCTGCGCCTGCCGTTCGTGGTCAGTGCCATTGCCGCTGCCACCCCCCCGGCGGTGTGGTGCGGCTGGTCGCTGGGTGGCCTGTTCGCACTGCATGCGGCGGCCACGCTGCCGAAGGTCCGCGGTCTCGCGATGATCGCCGCCACGCCGCGTTTCGTGCGTGGCGAGGATTGGCCGCACGCGGTGGAGCCGGCGGTGTTCGAACAGTTCGGGCGTGAGCTGGCGACCGACTTCGGCGGCACGCTGGAACGCTTCCTCGCGCTGGACGTGATGGGCTCGGCGCATGCCCGCGAGGAGCTGCGCACCCTGCGCCAGCGCCTGGTCGAGCGCGGTGCGCCCACCGAACGCGCCCTGATGGAAGGCCTGCGCCTGCTGGAGAGCACCGACCTGCGCGGGGCACTGCCGACGCTGGGCAAGCCCAGCCTGTGGATCGCCGGCCAGCGCGACCGCCTGGTGTCACCGGTCGCCATGCAGGCCGCTGCGGCGCTGGCCCCGGGTGCGCAGGCGCTGACCATCGCCCACGGCGGCCATGCGCCCTTCCTCGGCCATGCCGACGAAGTGGCCGCCGCCCTGCAACACTTCGTTGCCGGCCTGTCGCCGGCCGATGGCGGACAATGAGCCCCCTCCGAATTCCGCAGGATTGACGCATGGATCTGGGTATCAACGGCCGCTGGGCACTGGTCTGCGGCGCGAGCAAGGGGCTGGGCCTGGGCTGCGCGCGTGCGCTCGTACGCGAGGGCGTGAACGTGGTGATCGTGGCGCGTGGCGAGGCTGCACTGAAGGTCGCCGCCGACGAACTGCGTGCACTGCCCGGTGCCGGTGAGGTGCGCGCCGTCGCCGCCGACGTCACTACCGAGGCCGGCCGCACTGCGGCGCTGGCCGCCTGCCCGCAGGTGGACATCCTGGTCAACAATGCCGGTGGTCCGCCGCCCGGTGATTTCCGCAATTTCGAACGCGACGACTGGATTGCCGCGCTGGACGCCAACATGCTGGCGCCGATCGCACTGATCCGCGCCACCGTCGACGCGATGATCGAGCGCGGCTTCGGCCGCATCGTCAACATCACCTCGTCGGCGGTGAAAGCCCCGATCGACATCCTGGCGTTGTCCAACGGCGCGCGCAGTGGCCTGACCGGTTTCGTCGCCGGCCTGGCGCGCCGCACGGTGGCCCACAACGTCACCATCAACAATCTGCTGCCCGGCCAGTTCGACACCGACCGCCTGCGCGCCAACTTCGCCCACAGTGCGGGCAAGGACGGCGATGCCGGCGAAGTCGCCGAACGCCGCCGCCAGCAGATTCCCGCCGGCCGCTTCGGCACGCCTGACGAATTCGGCGCCGCCTGCGCCTTCCTGTGCAGTGCACAGGCCGGTTACCTCACCGGACAGAACCTGCTGATCGACGGCGGCGCCTACCCCGGTACGTTCTAAGAGACTTTCGCAATGCCGTCCCACTTCGATGCCCGCCATGTCCGCCGCGCGTTCGCGCGTGCCGCCAGCAGCTATGACGCCGCTGCCGCCCTGCAGCGCGAGGTGCAGTCGCGGCTGATCGAATCGCTGGACTACCTGGAGGCACGCAAGCCCGAGGTGGTGCTGGACATCGGTGCCGGCACCGGCCACGCCAGCGCGTTGATGAAGAAGCGCTGGCCGAAGGCGCAGGTGATCGCGCTGGACGTGGCACTGCCGATGCTGGACCAGGCCAAGCGCCAGGCCGGCTGGTGGAAGCCGTTCCAGCGCCTGTGCGGCGACGCCGCCGCATTGCCGTTGGCGGACAACAGCGTGGATGTGATCTTCAGCAACCTGTGCCTGCAGTGGGTGGACGACCTGCCGGCGGTGTTCGCAGGCTTCCGTCGCGTGCTCAAGCCCGGTGGCCTGCTGCTGTGTTCCACCTTCGGCCCGGAAACCCTGATCGAACTCAACGAAGCCTTCGCGGCCGCCGATGACCGCCCGCACGTGAGCCGCTTCGCGCAGATCGCCCAGTTCGGCGATGCGTTGATGATGGCGGGCTTCCGCGACCCGGTGCTGGACCGCGATCTGTTCACCCTGACCTACGACGACCTGCCCTCGTTGATGCGCGAACTGCGCGCGATGGGCGCGACCAACGCGCGGGTGGACCGCCGCCACACACTGACCGGGCGTAGCCGTTTCGCGGCGGCGGCAGCGGCGTATGAACCGATGCGGCGCGCCGACGGCAAGCTGCCCAGCAGCTGGGAAGTGATCTATGCCCATGCCTGGGCACCGGACCCCGGCGCACCAATCCGCGAAGGCGGGCATGACGTGGCCTCGGTGCCGGTGTCGGCGATTCCGATCCGACGCAAGCAGACCTGATCGAAAGCCGCCGGGCATGGCCCGGCGCTACCGGGCGCGCGATAGGGGCCGCGCCGGGTGCACCAATGGTAGCGCCGGGCCATGCCCGGCGAGCGCAGCGGCGCGGCAGCCGCCTCAGGTATTGGCCGGCGAACTCAGCGGCGGGCGCACCAGGTCGCGGTGGAAGAAGTAGATCTCCTGCACCAGGAAACGCCAGCTGGTGTGGAAGCTGCGGAAGCGCGTGCTGGGCGTGGACGAGGCCAGCGCATCGATGCCCAGTGCCTTGCTCAGTCGCAGCGCGCGCGCCATGTGCAGCGGGTCGCTGACGATGATCACCCGGTGCAGGTCGCGCTGGTCCATCAGTCGCTTGGCTTCGACCAGGTTCTGCACGGTGTTGCGCGAAGCGGTCTCGATCAGGATCGCATCGTCCGGCACGCCATGCTTGAGCGCGTAGCGGCGCGCCACCTGCGATTCGGAGAAGCGCGCACCTGTGCCGCCATAGCCGCCGGTGAAGATCAGCAGCGGCGCGTACTGGGCCTCGTACAGGTCCAGTCCATGCCGGATACGTTCTTCGAACACCGGCGATGGCTTGGCGTCATAGGCGGCCGCACCCAGCACGATGATGGCATCGGCCTTGGCGGCCTGGTCGCGCTCGCCGACCCAGACGATCCAGGCAGTCACACCCAGCAGCCAGATCACCAGCAGGACAAACAGCCGCCACAGCCAGCCCAGCAGGCCGGTGCGAGGCCGATGCCGGTCGCGGCTCATGGCGCCCCCCAGCGCAACGCGGGCAGGTCGACGTTGCCGCCGGACAGGACCAGGCCCACGCGCAGGCCGGCAAAACGTTGCGGCTGTGCCAGCACCGCGGCCAGTACGGTGGCCGAGGATGGCTCGACCACCTGCTTGAGCACCTCCCACAGCAGGCGCATTGCGGCCATGGTCGCAGTGTCATCGACCACGATCACCTCGGCACCGGCCGCGCGCAGCAGTTCGAAATTCGGCGCGCCGATCAGGGTACGCAGTCCATCGCAGATCGTGTCCGGGGTGAACGCGCCCTGCCGCTCGCCAGCGGCCAGCGAGCGCGCGGTATCGTCGGCTCCGGCTGGCTCGGCCAGCACCAGGCGGGTCTGCGGGCTGGCGTGCTGCAGCGCCAGCGCGGTACCGCTGGCCAGGCCACCGCCGCCCACCGGCACCACCAGCACATCGAACGGGCCGTCGCTGTGCAGCAGTTCCAGAGCCGCAGTGCCCTGCCCGGCCATCACCGCCGGGTCCGTATACGGATGGACCAGGGTCGCGCCGGTATCGGCCTGCACCCTGGCACAGGTGGCCTCGCGGTCGGCGATGGTCGGCGGACAGCGCCAGAGCGTCGCGCCATGGCGGGCAATATTGGCCAACTTCGCCGCCACCGCGCCTTCCGGCACCACCACATGACAGGGAATGCCACGCGTGCGCGCGGCCAGCGCCAAGGCGGCGCCATGATTGCCGGAGGAGTGGGTCACCACACCGGCACTGGCGCGATCGGCCTCCAGCGACCACACCGCGTTGCAGGCACCACGGAACTTGAATGCGCCACCGCGCTGCAGGTGCTCGGCCTTGAACGCCAGCTGTGCGCCGGCCAGCGCATCGAGCGTGCGCGAGCGCAGCACCGGCGTCACGCTGGCGTGCGGGGCGATCCTCGCCGCAGCAAGCAGGAGGTCATCGGCGCGGGGCAACAGTGAATCGCTCATGACGCAAGATTAACGTATGGCTTCGCGCTGGCGACCGGGACACAGGTCATGCCAGCATGCAGCCCTACGCCTCCATTCATCCTGGCCGGCGGAATTAAGGGCCGATTCAACGCTGGCGCCCGAAGCTGACTGCACACCCGTCCTCTGGGGGGACCCACCATGAAAATGCGCCTGATGCTTGCCGGTGGCCTGCTGCTGGCCCTGACCGGCTGCACCACCTACGACTATGTCGGCGGCGGCCGCAGCGGCAGCTACTACCACGGTGCGCCGTCGGTGGAGTACCGCTACCCGGCCGGCTATCCCTACAACTACGGCCCCTACTACGGTGGCTATGGCGGCTACTACGGCGGCTACGGCAATCCGTATTACTCGCGCCCGATCTACCGCCCGCCGCACAACCATCGCCCGCCGCCGCGCCCGGGCAATGGTGGCGAGCACCGTCCGCCGCCGCCGTCGCGACCGTCGTACAACGGTGGTTCGCCGTGGCGGAACATGGACTCGATGCGCCGTCCGCCGCAGTCGAACGCGCAGCCGTCGGCGCCCCCGCCGCAGGCCCGTCCGGCACCGGCACCGAGTGCGCCGAGGATGAACGGTTCCCCCTGGCGCAACATGGATCGTGCGACGCAGCGCACAGTTGAGCGCTGAACCGTCTTGCATTTCACACGGTCTAAGCCGCACTCTACGCGGACAGTGACGGCCCGCGTCACAAAGTGACAAAAACGACACGGGCCGCCGCAAAAAGCTCTACGTCGATATCCGACAGGAACATCTGGATCCCCCCTGTTCCGGCCCTGTCGGATGTCGGCACCTCTGAAGGCAGACGGCCCCGCAATGCGGGGCCGTTTGTTTTGTCAGGTCGCCAACCGGCGAAAGCCCAGCTTCAGTAGATCCACGCCATGCGTGGATGGCGCCTTCCCGACAGCCCCAAAAAAACAGGGCCGGACAGTCCCCCGACTGCCGGCCCTCTGCTCCCCCACCGTGCGCCTGTACCGGCCCCTGTTCCAATTCCGGTCACGGGCGCCTACGGCGCCAGCCACGATGGGTGCTATTGGGTTATCTGCAAAAATCCTGCCAACTTTAGGGCCGATTTCGCCACCAACTGGCCGGCGCCGGCGTCCGGACCCCGAATGGCGCTAAAATCGCCACCCCGGCGGCGCCTCCGGCCGCGCCTGCCCCAAGCTGAACAGCCCCCATGAACCCGTCCTTCCATCGTTACGACGTCATCGTCATCGGCGGTGGCCACGCCGGCACCGAAGCCGCGCTGGCCGCTGCCCGCACCGGCGTGCGCACCCTGCTGCTGACCCACAACATCGAAACTGTGGGCGCGATGAGCTGCAACCCGGCCATCGGCGGCATCGGCAAGGGCCACCTGGTCAAGGAGATCGACGCCCTGGGCGGTGCGATGGCGCATGCCGCCGACCGCGCCGGCATCCAGTGGCGCACGCTCAACGCATCGAAGGGCCCGGCCGTGCGTGCCACCCGTTGCCAGGCCGACCGCAACCTGTACCGCATGGCGATCCGCGCCATCGTCGAAGGCCAGGCCAACCTGACGGTGTTCCAGGCCGCGGTCGATGACCTGGTCATCGAAGGCGATGCCGTGCGTGGGGTCATCACCCAGACCGGCCTGCGCTTCGACGCCGAGGCCGTGGTGCTGACCGCCGGCACCTTCCTGGCCGGCAAGATCCATGTCGGCCCGACCCAGTACGCCGCCGGCCGCATGGGTGACCCGCCGGCCACCACGCTGGCCGCCCGCCTGCGCGAGCGTCCGTTCCAGGTCGACCGCCTGAAGACCGGCACGCCGCCGCGCATCGATGGCCGCTCGCTGGACTACAGCGTGATGGACGAGCAGCCGGGCGACACGCCGCGCCCGGTGATGTCCTTCCTCGGCTCGGTGGACGAACATCCGCAGCAGGTCAGCTGCTGGATCACCCACACCACCGAGCAGACCCACCAGATCATCCGCGACGCGCTGCACCGCTCGCCGCTGTACAGCGGCCAGATCGAAGGCATCGGCCCGCGCTACTGCCCCTCCATCGAAGACAAGGTGGTGCGCTTCGCCGAGAAGGCCAGCCACCAGATCTTCGTCGAACCCGAAGGCCTGGGCATCGTCGAGATCTACCCCAATGGCATCTCCACCTCGCTGCCGTTCGACGTGCAGCTGGAGATGGTGCGCAGCATCCGCGGTTTCGGGAACGCGCACATCACCCGCCCCGGCTACGCCATCGAATACGACTTCTTCGATCCGCGCGGGCTGAAGGCCTCGCTGGAAACCAAGCTGGTCAACGGCCTGTTCTTCGCCGGCCAGATCAACGGTACCACCGGTTATGAAGAAGCCGCCGCGCAGGGCCTGATGGCCGGCCTCAACGCCGCACGCCAGGTGCGCGGGCTGGACGGCTGGTGCCCGCGCCGCGACGAGGCGTACCTGGGCGTGCTGGTGGATGACCTGATCACCCACGGCACCAACGAGCCGTACCGCATGTTCACCAGCCGCGCCGAGTACCGCCTGCAGCTGCGCGAGGACAATGCCGACCAGCGCCTGACTCCGGCCGGCCGTGAGATGGGCCTGGTGGATGACCGCCGCTGGAACGCGTTCGAGACCAAGCAGGCCGCCGTCGCCGCCGAGCGCGCACGCCTGGGTGCACTGTGGGCAACCCCGGCCAATGCGCTGGGCCGCGAAGTGCAGGACACGCTGGGCGTGGCGGTCAGCCGCGAAACCAACGTGCTGGACCTGATCAAGCGCCCGGAGCTGGACTACGCGCAGCTGATGCAGGTGCCGTCGCTGGGCCCGGCGGTAGCCGACGCCAAAGTGGCCGAGCAGGTGGAAATCGGCGTGAAGTACGCCGGCTATCTGGATCGCCAGCGCGAGGAAATCGAGCGCCAGCAGCGGCACGAAGCCACGCCGATCGCTGAAGCCTTCGATTACGCGACGGTGCGCGGGCTGTCGGCCGAAGCACTGCAGAAGCTGGAGCGCGTACGCCCGCAGACCATCGGCCAGGCACAGCGGATTCCCGGCATGACGCCGGCGGCGATCTCGCTGCTGCTGGTGCATCTGGAACGCGCACGCCGCGGCCGCGTGGCGTAAGCGATCG